>CAZKOI010000073.1:0-12352 GCA_964554315.1 uncultured Enterobacterales bacterium
TGAGGCCCCAAGATGGATGTGTAGGTCACACAGCGGAGCAGCGTTCGCGAGGTTCTTCATCAGCTGCCGTCCGGATCACCGGCGATGGACTGATAGTCAAACAACTCAAGGACGCGAACACGGCCGCCCGACCCCTGAATCCGGCAATAGCAGGACAGCCGGGTCAGGTCATTCGCTGGAGGACCGGGCTCTCGCTCGCGCCCCTCATGAGGCTCACCACGAACGTGTGCGTCAATGGTCGACCGCTCCCGTTCCGTCATGCCCGATAGACCGGTCTGATCGAGGACCTCAACCCGACACAGTCCGCAGCCACCATCGGGACACGGCCCGCCCGCTCGCCGACCCGTGCTGATGGGAGAGGGCAGGTCCTGACTCGCCATCAGCAAGTTGTACCCCTCCTCAGCATGAACCACCTGTACATCTCCACCCGGCAGCTCGTAGCTCACCGAGTGGCGGACGATGTCTTCAGGCCCACCATCCAACATTCTCTTCAAGCGACGTCGAATTCCAAAACGTGACACTCTACCCTCCCGCTCCGCGCTCGACTGCATCGAGCCGAGTCACGACGTACTCGTAGGCTTCGTCGACCGAGTCCGTCATGAGGAACAAGTCGGGATCGCCCGCGCTAATGGTGCCCTCTTCAACCATGGCATCCAGGTTGAGGACTCTGGACCAGTAGGACGAACCAAACAGGACAAGCGGTAATGGACGAGAAATCTTACCCGTCTGGATCAACGTCAGCGTCTCGAAGAACTCATCGAGCGTACCGAAACCTCCGGGGCAGATGATGACGGCCTTGGCGAGGTAGAGAAACCAGAGCTTGCGCATGAAAAAGTAGTGAAACTCAAAGGCCAATGCTTCCGGTGTGAACTCGTTCACCCCAGCCTCGAAAGGCAGAGAAATACCAAGGCCGACACTCTTCGCGCCCGGCACCTGGCTCGCCCCTCGATTCGCCGCCTCCATGATGCCCGGACCTCCGCCTGAGCAGATATGGTAGCCCTTGCCATCACGTTCCTTCCCCCACTCCGCAAGCCGACGAGCCAGGTCAACCGTCTGCTCGTAATACCGTGCGAGGCGGAGTCGCTTCTGAGCCGTGTCCACCGTGTCCTGAGTGCCCTCACCCGCCGCGAGAGCCGCCTGCGCCTGGGCAAGCGTAGCGGCCGCCTCCTCCTCCGAACGAATCCGAGCGGAGCCGAAGATAACAATGGTGTTCTCGACACCCTCTGCCTCAAACCGCGCCTTTGGCTCCTCATACTCACACAGGATCCGTATGGTCCGCGCCGCCTTCGAGTTGAGGAAGTCGAGGTTCTTATATGATTTTTCAGGTTCTGGCATCCGCTGCTCTCTGTGTTTTACCGACGAGCACTAGCCCTGCACGTCGCTGAGGTGTGACCAACTAGGGTAATGCAGGTCTAACCGACCGTCATTCCCAAGGAAGCTTTTGCTGCCCGGGCAACCCCTAGCAGTGCCGGGTAAGGATGAACAATGCGTCCGAGGGATTGCGGGAGCCCCCGAAGAGGTTCGAACAGCTCGGGTCGGTGCTCCACTACGCCTCCGATGAATAGGATTGTATCTGGGCGCAGACGCTCACCGAGACGCGTGACCGCAGCCAACAATCCGGCCGAGAACTGGTCGGCGTCGTCATGGTCCTCAAGAGCCATACCGGAGACCACCTCCTCAACAGTCAAGCCGCCAAAACCCGCACCCAGATCTTCATGACCGGGCTCCATCGCGACGACACCATCCCCGGTCCAGAGCGCGCCCCCGAAACCCGTACCAACACCGATGCATAGCACTCGACCGCCGATGGTAGGCTTGCCGCCCCACCACTCGATGTCGCCGTCAGCAAGCACGGGAACACTCAAGGCAACAGCAGCGAGGTCATTGACTAGACACACAGGAACATTGAGATCATGCTCCGATGCGCGCCAATTCGCGTTTGTAAGCGATACAGTCCCCTGAATCACCGGACCCGCCACCGCCACGCCAACGGCGATGAATCGTCCAAGCCAAGGCTCAACCGCCTGTTGAAGCCCCGTCGATGCACACGTCTTCGCGACGGTAATCTCCTTGAGTTCGCCATCGAACAACGCCCACCGGGAGTGGGTGCCGCCGACATCACCCACGAGAATCAACTCATCGGTCATCGAGAGGCTCCAGCGGAAACAGCTGAACATTGGCAACCGCGACACAATCTGATGGCTCAGACGCCGCGATAATGCCACGGAGGGAGTTGAAGTATCTAAGGTGCAGGTCTCTAATCCGATCGAAGTCAGCCTGGGACACCGAAAACACCAGGTAAGAAAACTGCCCTGACGCGCCGCGCTGAATCCGCTGTATCGCCTCCGCCGACCAGTGAGCCTTCAGTGCCCGACCAATGGCTGGACTTCCTCTTGTATCGACTGCAATCGTGCCGGGCACGTAGTGTGTGCCCGTCCATATGACCTGGGCCGACTCGGTCAGGAACGCAAACGCTTCGGCCTCAATCGCGACATCGATTCCGAGTCTTTTAGCCACCCAGCCCGGCTGATGTGCGGGCATCGCTCGGTACTCCTGAAGCTCAAGCACCCGAAGAATCGCCTGTGTCCATGGCATTCGGCGAGCCCCCTCTCGGCGAAGCTCTGCCCGCCGGTTGATCTCTGCGACCGTAGGCATCATTTCAGGGGTGACCAAGACGGATAAGAGATCCACCAGGCGGGTGGATGAGACCTCGAAGAGTTGAAAAAAGTCCGGCAGACGCGGCTCTGTCTTACCGGAGAGCCATCGAGAAATAGCGAAGCGACTAAGACCCGATTGCTCGGCCAAAGATGCAATGCTCGCGGCTCCTTTCACCTCGCTGAGCAGCGCCGACACCGCTGCGTTGGTCGTGAGATTCAGCGAACGCACCCACCCGGGCACAGCCCGCCCAAAGAAGCTCTCGAAAGCCCGCTCGAGGTCAGTCCCGTTGCGCTCGGCAGCCCGAAGAGCCTCTGCTGCTGTGGGCCAGCGCCTCCCCTTCTCCCAGGAGTATGCGACGTTGCTCCGGTACCCAAGCCGCCGGGACCACGCCACCTGGGAGCGCTGACCCCGCAGCGCCCGACAGAACTCCATCGCCAAGCCAGTCGGATCGAGCGCCCACCCACGCGGAAACTTCTCCGACACTAACGACCCCAATCAACCGCCACAGACTAACTGCGTCCCTGGACCACCGCCTCGACGTCGTCAATCGTCTTTGGCGCTGCCGCGGTGAGCACACGATTTCCACCGCTGGTCACCAGCACGTCGTCCTCAATCCGAATCCCGATCCCGCGGTATGCCTCTGGGGCTTCTTGATCATCCTCAGCGACATACAGGCCCGGCTCGATCGTGAGGACCATTCCGGGTGCGAGCGGGCGACTCTGCCCGTCCTTAAAATAGGCGCCAACGTCGTGCACGTCGAGGCCGAGCCAGTGGCTGGTGCCATGCATGTAGTACCGCTTAAACGTCTCGTTCGCGATGAGGTCATCGACGTCTCCGCTCAGCAGGCCAAGACGCACCATCCCTTCCGTGAGCGCTCGAACCGTCACTTGATGGACCGACCTAATGCTGTTGCCCTCGACGGCCTGAGCGATGGCGGCCTCTTGAGCGTCGAGCACGACCTGATAAATCTCCGCCTGAGCCGTGGTGAACTTACCGTTGACGGGCCAAGTCCGCGTCACATCCGCAGTGTAGAACCCAAACTCGCAGCCGGCATCGACACACACCAAGTCGCCGTCTTTCATCTCCGACGAATTCTCGATGTAGTGCAGAATCGTGGCGTTCACACCGCTACCGACAATCGTCGTGTAACCCGGACCGTTGCCACCCCCGCCGCGGAAGGTGTGTTCGATGAGGCTCTCAATCTCAAACTCGTGAACTCCAGGCCGCGTGCCTGCCATCGCTCGAACGTGGGCCTCGCAGGTCAGCTCGGCTGCCCGCTGCATCACTTCAATCTCATCCTCGGTCTTGATCAACCTGAGCTCATGAAGAAGCCGTCCCGGATCGACAAACGCATCAGGGACATCGACCCCATTTCGCCGCGCGCGCCTCCGGGCGGCTTTGAGTGCACCCACCAAGAGCTGGTCTCGATCACCGTCGTCGGCGACGCGGTAGTGAAGGTTCCGGTATCCTTGAAGGAGGTCAGGAAGCTTAGCCGCCAGGTCACCAATCGGGAACGCCTCGTCAGCACCGAACCGGCTCACCGCGCCCTCGGGGCCCCACCGCCTGCCGCTCCAAATCTCCATTGCCGGGTCCCGAGCTTGGACAAACATCACAAAAGGCTTGTCTGCGCCCGGCCGCAGCAGCACCGCCACCTCTGGCTCTTCCCATCCGGTCAAATGGAAGACATCCGAGTCGGGTCTGTACTTAAACTCAGCATCGCCATTTCTGATGTGGTGGGGCGCCCCAAAAAGCAAGACAGCGTCGTCGTCACTCAGCGCGGCAAACAAACGCTCTCGATGTTGAGCGAACATTTGTGGATTCCATTTCAGTTTCATGGGTTCCAGTAACCCGTCCACACCGTGCGGTCTTAGGATACAAGTGGTATGAAAAGAGTTGAACTGAGAGGTTGAGGGTGGCAGAGGCGCCAATCAGCGTATTCGATGGACCAGTGGTCGTTGTGGGAGCGGGGGTCGCTGGCCTGGTCACGGCCCATCTCCTTGCCGAGGCCGGTGCCGAGGTCGTCGTTATCGAGAAACTCCCGATTGTCGGGGGCCTCGCCCGGTCCTTTCAGTACGACGACTTCGTGTTCGATTGCGGGCCCCACCGCTTCTACACCGCCAACCCCAACGTCTCTAATTACCTGGACCGAGTGCTCGCCCGCCACGGCACTTTCTTCCCCAGAAAGTCCGAGGTTTACTTCAAGGGTAAGTACTACGGATGGCCCATCAAGCCGCAGAATCTCGTCCAGCTCCCGCCGAAGCTGGCCGCTAGGAGCTTCGTCGACCTGACGGTCAACGGCTTCAAGGAGTACGGGGACCTCACCTTTGAGGACTACATTCTTCGGCAATACGGTCCGACACTCTATGAGCACTTCTTTCGGGGCTACTCAGAGAAGTTCCTCGGGATACACCCTCGAGAGACTCACTCCGACTGGGCAAAGGTCGGCATCAACCGCGCCATCATTGATGACAAAGCGCAGATGCAGAACCTGTTTCACCTTCTCAAGACCACTCTCCTCGAGGGCAATGCTGAGCCACCACGGTTTCTCTATCCACAGGGAGGCATGCAGGAGGCATGGGTGCAGGTGTCCCAGATGCTCGAGGCCCTTGGCGGCAGGATCATCACCGGGACGGGCGCCCGTCTTGAGGGAAGTGACGGGCGCATCAGTGCTGTCTATGCCGGAGCGGAGCGCATTGAGCCCTCTGTCGTCATCTGGACGGCCCCCATCACTCTCGCCTGTGAGCAGCTGGGGCAGACACGGCCCAGACTCGATTACCTTGGGCTGTTGCTCTACAACGTGATGGTAAATGAGGAGCCGCGCCGAGATTACCAGTGGTGCTACTACGGCTCCCAGAAGCTGTTGATAAACCGGGTAAGCGTACCGCGATTTTTCTCGCCTGACACCGCTCCTCAAGGAACAGGAGGCTACTGTTGCGAGGTCACCTGCATGAAGGGTGACTCACGGTGGCAACACGCGGAGCGCCTCACCGACTGGGTGATCGATGACCTGGTGAAGGTTGGCATGATTCGGAACAAGGCGAACGTCATCGACGCCAGGATCGAGCGCCTCGAAGACAGCTACCCAATCTACCGAAAGGACTACCCGAGCCACCTCGATACCGCGCGACAACAACTCTCGAAGTTCCGCAACCTGCAATTGGCAGGCCGAACCGGGCTCTTCTGGTACAACAACATGGACCACTCCATGGAAAACGCGATGCAGCTCACCAAGAGGCTTCTCCGGGACTCTGGCAAAGCCGACGCCGAGGAGGCGGCCATCGCCGCCGGCCTTCCGATGGGTGCCTAAACGGTTGCTGAGCCGGTACTGCCCTACATCGACATGCGGAGCATCAGCCCATGCTGGTGAACCGTCTCATCCAACGACCACATGTCTAGGCTCAGCGAGTAACTAAGGCCCACTGACTCATTCTCGACGCCCAGACCGCTCGTGAGCCACCGGCGGTCCTTGAGCTTATCGGACTTCCAACCCACCCGAACTGGCACGACATCGGCAACCCGAAGCTCCGCCCCCGTCATGGTCGTCACCATGACCTGACCCTTCTCAGTGGTGAAGTCCATGAACGTGTCGGCCGCGACCGCCAGCTGCCGCGTGACCTGCCATCGTGTGCCCGTACTCAAACCCAACGGAGCATCCGGACTCCCGGTAGGAATCACGTTTTCGGCAGTCAAGCTAACCACCACCGCATCTTGAAGGACGGCAGCTACCGAAGGCGCGAGCGTCACCGCGTGCTCAGCGCCTCCTAGCGTTGACGAGCGGTAAAAGTAGCGCACACCAAGCCCGAAACCGAACAGACGGTGGATACCGCCACCACCGACTGTTGCAGACAAGAACGACGACCGGATGAAATTGTCGAACTCTTCTTTCTCACGCCACCAGCCAGGAAGCTCATCCTCTGACGGCTCAATGTTCTCGGTGGTGCGTGACCAAAAAAGCCCAAACCCCACCTTGGTGGTCTGGGCATCGTAGGCTCCTACTTGCCATACCGACTTGTCCTCGCTCGAGAAGCGCCCTGAGCCTCCAACCTCGAACCGACCATCCAGCCACACCATGCCTGGTGCCGCGTGCGCCGTCATCGGATCCCATGGGTTTGCCCGCACTGTTCCACCCATTCCCTGCGAAACAGCACCGGAGTCGTCGACGGCCCGCGCCAACGGCGACGTGAAAAGGACCGCACCACAGACCAACGCGACACCGCCTGTCCAAACGTTCTTGTGCGAGGACATGTTGCGGTGCTCCATTTTCGTTCCACGGAATGCGATTGCCAGGGTATATTCAATCGCTTAGTAAAGCGCAGTAATGCACAGGGCAAGGTGGCAAATCCATCTGCCCAAAACTACTACCAATCCCCCAGATGTAGGCAAAATAGCGATGGAAACTGATCGTCTTGAGTATTTCAAGAACCTCCTCCAAGAACGACTGCAGCGTCTTCTTCAAGAGGCTGGCGAGACGCTAGGTGACCTTACTGACGATAAGGAGTCCTTGGCTGACGCTCTCGATATCGCCACGATGGAGTCAAACCGTGACTTCCAGCTTCGAATTAGGGACCGAGAGCGTGTGTACATCCGGAAGATTCAGCAGGCACTGCAGCAGATTGAGGATGGCGAGTACGGCTACTGCACGGTCTGCGGTGAAGAAATCGGCGAGCAGCGCCTGATCGCACGGGTCGTCGCCACCCACTGTATCGACTGCAAGACTGAGGCGGAGCAGCTCGAGCGACGTTCTCGCTCCTACTGAGCCAACCATGGCAGCGGCGAAGGTTCGGGCGGCGGTCTTCCCTGTAGCTGGGCGAGGAACGCGCTTCCTGCCGGTGACCAAGAATGTCCCCAAGGAAGTTCTTCCCATTGTTGACCAACCCTGCATTCAGTATGTGGTCGCAGAGGCGGTTTCGGCTGGGATCGAGCAACTCGTATTCGTCACGGCGGAAGGCAAAGAGGCGCTGGTCGACTATTTCCGACCCAGCCCAGAACTCGAGGCGTACCTCGAGAACACCGGCAAGCCTGCGCTCTTGCAGCAGATTCGCGACGTCGTCCGCATGGCCGAGGTCTTTGAGGTCAGGCAAGACCAGGCGCTTGGACTTGGGCATGCCGTCCTTCAGGCGCGGCCGGCGGTTGGCGATCAGGACTTCGCCGTTCTGCTTGGCGACGATATTATCGACGCCTCCAAGCCTGCGATCGCGCAGTTAATGACAGACCGCGCTGTGGGCCAAGCCGTCGTCGCCCTGATGGAAGTTCCTCGAGAAGACACCGAGAAATACGGCGTTTGTGCAGGCACGATGGTCACGCCGTCTCGAATGGCGGTCTCGGCGATGGTCGAGAAGCCCCGACCCGAGGATGCTCCCAGCCGCTTCGCGATAGTCGGCAGGTACGTACTACCGTCCGACATCTGGGATCGCCTTGCATCCACACGGCCCGGCCGCGGAGGAGAGATCCAGCTCACCGACGCCATTGCAAGCCTCGCGAGCGAGGGGCGCGTCCATGGTCATGTGTTCGCTGGAGAGCGGTTCGACACCGGCAACGTGGTCGGACTGATTCGGGCGTCACTCCACTTCGCGCTCAAGCGACCTGACATCGCGCCGGCCATTCGCGAGGTCATATCGGAGATGAGCCAGCGTTGACCTTTGTCGAGGTTGCGGTTGACCGCCCTCTTCGGACGCTCTTTACCTACAGCGTTCCCGATGGGATGGACCTCCAGACGGGGCATGTCGTCCAGGTCCCTTTCGGTCGACAGGCCATCACCGGGTACGTCATTCGAGGGGCCCAATCTTCACCGACGAAGCAGACCAAGAGCGTCTCGCGACTTCTCGACCCGATTCCCGCCTTCGACGGCGCCCAACTGAAGTTCTTTGAGTGGGTTGCTCGTTACTATCTTGCCGGACTAGGCGAGGTCATATCGACCGCCCTACCGAGCCAAGTGAAGGCTCGAACACGGCGTATCTACCTGCCGACCGACGACGGAATCGAGACCCTAGCGACGGGCAGTCTGCCAGAAGACGACCCGAAGACCCTCGTGTTGAGAGAGGTTGTTGCGCACCCGGGAAAGACCCGTAGAGGCCTCCAGCGCATTCTTGACCAAGAGGTCGGGCCGGAGATTGTTGAGCAGGCATTAGGGCAACTGAGCCGAGCCGCACTCGTTGAGGTAGAGGACCGCGACACGACGCAGAACTCCGGGCGTGTAAGGACAGTTCGTCTACAGGTGGCGCCCGACCGGGTACCGCTGGACGGCGGCGTAAGGATGCGAGGTGTTCTGGCGAGACTCGTCGAGGCGGGTGGTCAACTCGACCTGTCTGCCTTGGTCCAGCTGGAAGGCGCCGGCGCTCGTGAGGCCGTCAAGCGTCTCGAGGCCCGCGGACTGGTTGCTTTGGGCGACCGCGAAGACCGAGGAATGGCCAACACGGCCGACCTCCCCGATGCCGGCAAGGCCAAGGAACTCAACAGCGCACAGCGAGAAGCGTTCCATGCCATCACCTCCGCTGACCACGGGACATTCCTCCTCCATGGAGTGACCGGGTCCGGAAAGACCGAGGTGTACCTGCAGGCGAGCCAGGCCGTCCGGCAGCAGGGGCGTCAGGTGATGATCCTCGTTCCAGAGATCGCCCTCACTCCACAGCTCGTCGGACGATTTCGCGCCCGCTTCGGCAACGAGATTGCGGTGCTTCACTCGGGCCTCACCCCCGCCGAGCGACTGCGGGAGTGGCGTCGAATCCGGGCTGGCGAAGCGCACATTGCGATCGGCGCACGTTCGGCCCTCTTTGCTCCCTTTCGGCAGCTTGGTCTCATTGTCGTGGATGAGGAGCACGACGGCTCGTACAAGCAAGACGACGGGGTGAGATACAATGCCCGCGACCTTGCCGTTGTTCGGGGTGCTCAGGCAAGGTGTGCCGTCGTTCTGGGGTCAGCGACACCGAGCATTGAGACCTGGCAGAATGCTCAGGAAGGGCGCTACCAGCGCCTTTGCTTACCCACGAGAGCGACATCCGGCGTCCTTCCATCTGTTGAGCTGATTGATATGAGAGGGCGCCCTCCCCGCGAACCCCTCACACCGGAACTGTTGCAACAACTCCGAGAGACCATCGCTCGCGGCGAACAGGCCATTGTTCTGTACAATCGCCGTGGCTACGCGCCGGTGGTCGAGTGCACCGGATGTGGTGGGACATACTCATGCCCGTCTTGCGGTGTGGGAAGCCTCGTGCTCCACCAGCGACAAGGACGGCTTCGTTGTCACTACTGCGGCTTTCGGCGGAACTATCAGCGCACGTGCCCGTCCTGCAACACAGAGATGAGCGAGCTCGGCTTTGGGACCGAACGGATTGAAGAAGCGTTGAAGGAAGCGCTTCCTGAAGTTCCGATTGCTCGCATGGACGCCGACACCACCAAGGGGCGCGGAGCACACCAGCGAATCTTGGATAGGTTCCGGTCAGGTGAGACGCGGGTACTTGTGGGAACGCAACTGGTCGCCAAGGGCCACGACTTTCCCGGGGTCACCTTGGCCGCCGTTATCGGTGTTGACCACATTCTGCTGATGCCTGACTTTCGAAGCGCCGAGCGCACCTACGCTCTGGTCACACAGCTTGCCGGCCGCGCCGGCCGTGGAGACCAGCCCGGAAGGGTCGTTCTTCAGACTCGTCAGTGCGACCACTTCGTCTTTCGTCATGTCGCGCCCGATACCCCCCTTGATGCCTTCTATGAAGAGGAAGCTCGACAGCGACGAATCCTTAGCCATCCGCCCTTTTCACGGGTGGTCTTGGTCAGGCTCGAGTCTGCCTCCATGCAAGCCGCCTCGGACGCAAGCGAGGAGCTGGTGAAGAGCCTCCGTGCGAGGTCCGATGGCAACGGCATTCAGGTTTTCGGGCCTACCCTGGCGCCCCTTTCGCGCCTCGTCGGACGCTGGCGTTATCAGGTCATCCTTCGCGCTCGAGACGTGCCGCAATTCCGGAGCTGGATTGACGAGGTCACACCAATACTGGTCGGCCGGGCACCGCGTGGTGTCCGTGTGGTGATCGATGTCGATCCACGAAATCTTCTTTAAAATCAGCCAGGTGGAAGCGCAGATGCAGCCCATCTAGACGTGTCCGCTCCTCTCACCAAGTGGTCGTGAAGCCTCCGAAGGTCATCAATCACCCGCTGGCCCAACGGCGTAGCCTCGCCCATTCGCTCGACAATGTCGAGCCCGCCCGCGTTGCCAGCGAGGACCTCGGCGCGCCGCTCCTGAAAACGATGAGTCTTCGCTAGCGGATGCCCTGCCGACTCCAGGCGCTCATGGAGGGCAGCAACGGGGACAAAGGCGTGGACTGCGAGCAGGACACCCATCACCGGTCGAAGGTCTGGCCGCACCGGCGACTCGGACCACGCCGTATAGGCGTTGTTAAGGACGGGGTCGAGCCACGAGAGCCGATTGAGCTTCCCGTGTTGCGTCTCATGAATGATGGCCTCAGCCATGGTCAGCGGATCAGGATGGAGCGTCAGATACACCAAACCAGGCGCTTCCCGATAGGAAGCGGAGAGGTGCATTTCTGGCTCGTAGCCGACGGGCACGAGACGATGAGTGGTCGTGACAAGCTCCGCGTACCACTCTGGGAGAGCCTGCCCGATGAGGTCCATGGCTTGATTTAACGAGGACACCCACTCGTCATGGGTCTTTTCACCGAGCGTGACCTCATTTCCTGATTTGTCGGGGTGCGCCTCATCCATGGACAGTGGATTCGAGTCGACCAGCGAGAAATGCACCCCTAACGACTCTCGCCCCACGGCCGTCGGCGCTCTCGAGGCACTGAGATCCGGACCGACCCACGAAGCTCCCACGTCAGTTCGAGAACCGTTACTCGACTCGACGGCAAGCCCGGCTGCGTCCAAAAGCATCGAACGCGCACCGCCCGAAACATCAACCCACCCCGCTCCCGGATGGGCAAATCCACTGTACGGGTGCTCCCACAAAATCGCTTCGTCAGGCGTAAACCCAGCGCCATGGAGACTCGCCAGCAGCGCCGGAACCAACCCGGGGAGGACAACGGAGGGAGGCCTCTGCGAACTCGCCATGCTGAGGAGTCCCGGCAGTACATCGGGCGATCCAACCGCCGAGAGCACACCGCTCGACTGCTCCTTCAAGCACCTTCGCACGACCGACTGCACCTTGGACCAAGAGGCCTCGGCGCGCGGGCCGAGACCGGCCGCTGAGAGCGTGAGAAGTTCCTTCAGCGCGATGAGGCGCACTTTCTTCTCGAGCGCACTTGATGTGCGTTCACCTTCTTCTGGCAAGGTCAAGAATGCCCTGGGCAGGTCATGATTGCGCGGCAAGGATAGGCTCCTACAGGATGCAAGACGATACTACCAATGTCGCCGCTGAGCAGTCGCACAAAACCAAGGGTTTGGTCCGGCTAACGATGGCATGCAACGAACGGTGCCCGTTCTGCAATGTTCCGATGGAGGACTACGACGTTCTCACCCCGGAAGAAGAGGAGGTCTTGCGCCAAATCGACGCATTGGCGGCTGCAGGCGACCGCACGCTGACAATTTCGGGGGGTGAGCCGACCTTGCTTCGGCAGCGCCTACTTCGGGCCACGGCTTACGCACGAGACCAGGGAATCGAGTTTATTGAAATCCAGACCAATGCCGTGCTCATCGACCAGGCGTACGCGAGAGCACTTCGCGAGGCGGGGGTCACCAGCGCATTCGTCTC
>CAZKOI010000074.1:0-12335 GCA_964554315.1 uncultured Enterobacterales bacterium
TCGAAGGCCTCGTTCATGTCTCCCAGCTCGCCCACCACCGCGTCGATCACCCTTCATCCGTGGTCAAGCAAGGCCAAGAGGTGAAGGTGAGAATTCTCGAGATTGACAGCGCACGCAAGCGTATCGGACTCAGCATGCGCGATGACAGTGGTGACGGACGTTCCGCGTGGAAGAAGCACCAACGCGACCACAAGAGCAAGAAGAGCCAGAGCCTCGGAACCTTCGCCGATCTCCTCGGCGATCTCAAGCTTGGCTGAGGGCCTCAGCAACGGCCTTCAGGTCCTCAAACGTCTCCCGCTTGGCCTCCGTCTTGCCACGCGCAGCCAGCGCTAGAATCGCCTCTGGATGGTGCGTCACTCTCGCCTTTGCGCTTCCGCCTGCCCAGCGAATGGTTGCCCACCGCCCCCTGGCCCCGGCGACCGTCGCATTCTCGTCTAGGATGGCCGAGGCTGCGAACGTGCCCATCACCACCACAACCTCTGCTGATGTCGCCGCGAGAGCATCAATGACACCGTTCCCGATGACGCTCGGCCCCCTATGGTCACGTGCGAGGTCAAAGACAAGCACCTGACTGCGCTCGACCCTCAGCACGTTCACAAGCATCCGGTCGAGCATGGACTCCGCCTCAATGGACGAGCCCCCGCCACGCAGAATGACCAAGCGAGCATCGGGAGGACCTGACACGGCGTGAGTCGGCGGACCCTCCATCAGGGCGGCCCACTTTGAAGAGGCCTTGACGCGTCGCAGCGCGTCGTCGGCTGGCTCGTCATCGCGGGGTGGTCGCGCCGGCGCAGCGACGTCGCCGACAGCCTTCGAAGTCTGAGTCTCACGCAGAGGGGTGCGCCTGGGTGACGAAGCGGTCGAGTCGCGGCTCAATGACACGCGCCGCTGTTCTGGCGTTGAGGACGGCTGGATCGGGACGGCAACCAGAGGCTCAACGGCCTCTCTCGGGAGAACCTCCGCTCCAAGAAGACTCTGCCACTCCAGAGCGGCTCGAATATCTGCAGCTAAGCTAGCCAACTCGTCATGCGCGCTCGTCACCCTGGCAGCCTCCATCCTCTTGCCCTCAACATGCCCACGACGGAGAGCACGGGCAAACCCACCACATTCAACCAGTCGCCCTCTATTGAGTCAACGAGCCAGGCTCCTCGCCGCTCGACCATGTAGCCGCCAGCACAGCCTCTCGCCTCCCCCGACCCAATGTATGTCTCGATTTCTTGGTCCGACACATCGGCTCGAAAGTGAACCAGCGTCGTCACTGCTTTCACTTCAACTGAGCCGTCCCCCACCAGAGCTACAGCCGTCGTGAGCTCATGTGGGCGTCCCCGCATCGCAAGTAATCGAGACCGCCAAACCGCATCGTTAGGAGGCTTTCCTATGGTCTCCCCGTCCAAGTGAATGACCTGGTCGGCCCCTAGGACCAGCTCCCCGGGTCGCCGCGCTGCGACAGCGACGGCCTTTGCCTCAGCGCGGAGCCTCGCGGTCTCTACTGGGCCCGCGCCTAAGATGCTTGCTTCGTCTACCGCAGGGGAAACGCAGTCCACCTCAACGCCCGCATCGCGAAGGAGTTGAGCCCTCCATTTGCTGGTCGATGCCAACACCAAAGTCTTCAAAACGGATCCTCCCGAAAAAACCCGCGCTCGCGCGCGACCTATAAGTGGTGGCCAGCTTTGAGTCTCCTTGGTACGTACTCAAACCCCCCTCGCAGATCTACGCTGGAAAGACCGAAATGAGCAACCGCGCCGTCGGCATCGATCTTGGAACCACCTACTCCGCCATCGCTCAGGTCAACAAGCACGGAGTCCCCGAGATCATCGCAAACTCTGAGGGTGACCGCATCACACCCTCCGTCATTCTGTTCGACGGCGATGACATTGTGGTTGGCAACTATGCAAAGCAGGCGGCGGTTGCCTATCCGGACCAAGTGGTTGATTTCGTTAAGCGATTCATGGGTGACCCGGACTACGGCTTTGCCTACCGCACCGAGGTATACACGCCCGAGAAGCTGTCGAGCTTCATCCTGGCCAAGCTGAAGCATGATGCGGAGGCACGACTGGGTCACCCCGTGGACCAGGCCGTCATCACCGTTCCCGCTTACTTCGGTGACCAGCAGCGACGCGCGACCTTAAAGGCGGGCGAGCTTGCGGGCTTCCAGGTACTCAAGCTGATCAACGAGCCCACAGCCGCAGCCTTTGCCTATGGACTGGCAAATGCCGGCAAAAACATGAATGTGATGGTCTTCGATCTCGGCGGCGGGACGTTCGATGTCACGTTGGCAAAGATCGACGGTAAGGTCATCAACGTGGTCGCAACCAACGGTGACCACCAGCTCGGGGGCAAAGACTGGGACGAGGCGCTGATCTCGTACGTCAGCGAGCGATTCATCGAGAAGCACGGTGTCGATCCGCTCGAGGATGTGGCGGCTTACCACGACCTCCGTCAGAAATGCGTGAGCGCGAAGCTCTCGCTCTCTCGGCGGCCGAGGGTGAACCTCTTCTTCGACTTTCAGGGACAGATTCTGCGAGAAGAGATCACTCGCGAGATGTTTGAAGACCTCACCTCGCCACTGATCTCGCGATGCCGGGCACTGACCCAGGATGTGCTCGACGACGCCAAGACCGATGGGGCCGCTGTCGATGTGGTGTTGCTGGCCGGCGGTTCCACTCGAATGCCAATGGTTCGTGCGCTCATCGAGTCCATGTTCAGGAAGGCGGCGGCGACCGATATCAATCCGGATGAATGCGTCGCACTCGGCGCGGCGCTGACTGCAGCGCTGGAGAGCGCGCGCCTGTCCGGTGAGAAGCCGCCTGTCGACATCCGAACGCACGATGTAACCAGCCACTCCCTCGGCATGGTGGTGTTCAAGGACGGCCAACTCAAGAACTCGCAGATCATTCGACGAAACACTCGAATCCCCTGTGAGCGCACACGCGATGACTATGTCACTACCCACGACAACCAGTCGACCATGGACCTCTGGCTCGTGCAGGGGGAGTCTTCTCAGCCCCTCGAGTGCAACGCGCTGGGGCACTTCGAGTTCTACGGCTTGCCCGAGCGGGCCGCTGGGGACACGCGTCTCGCGGTAACCTTTCGCTACAACGAGAATGGAATCGTCGAGGTGGAGTGCCTCGATCTCAACAATGGCCAGACGCTCGGCCATCGAATGAGCAAGTCGGGCGTCACGCTCGAAGATCTGGCTCGAGACAATGTGCCCGTCCACATCGCGCTATTGATGGACTGCTCCGGCTCAATGTACGGCGAGAGCATCACCGAGGCCCGTCGCGCGGCAAAGAACTTCATCGAGCGCACGCTGACGGCATCATCCAACCGAAAGCTATCGGTCATCGCCTTTCCTGGAGGCATGAAGACGCCCGTCACCGACGACGCGTCGGTCGTGCTGTCCGCCATCAGGGAACTCAGCCCTATCGGCTCGACTCCGATGGCACTGGGTCTGGCCCAAGCACGAGCGGCGCTAAAGCAAACCAGCGGTGTCCAAAAGGTCTACGTCGTGTTGACAGATGGCCATCCGGATGACCCTGAAGGAACGCTCGAGGAGTGCCACCGCATCCGCCGAAGCGGGGGACGAATTATCACCGTAGGGGTCGGACGACAGGTCCAGCAGGACTACCTGAGGGGGCTGTGCTCATCATCGAGCGACTACCACCATTGCGATCAGTCTATCGATCTGGAGGGAACCTTCATCAACCTGGCCACAGAGCTGAGCGACGGAGCGTGAGACATGTCTAAAGACACCAACGGCACAGATGCAGGCAAGAGTGTGGTCTCGATGGAGGGAATCGCGTCAGACCTCGCGGCTATCAGAGAAGCTGTCACCAAGACCGAAAACGCAGGTACCCAACAGAAGGCTTTCGACGCCCTCTACGAGGAGCTTAAGCAGTACAAAGAAGACTTCATCTTTCAGAATGAGAAAGCCCTACTGCTTGACCTCCTGCTCTTCTACGACAGCCTAAACTGGTTTCAGAACAGCCTGATCAAGAAAGAGATGAGCCGAGAGGTGGTGGCCGACTCATTTCAGTACCTCATCGACGAGATGCTGGAGCTGCTCTACCGCAGGGACGTGCTTCCGATGGACGCCACCGACCGGTTCGACAGAAAGCGCCAGAAGGTCATCAAGACTGTGGCCGCAGCAAGCGAGGCAGAGGACTACAGCATCGATCAAGTGCTCAAGCGAGGCTTCACCCGCGGCGGGCGCATGCTCAGAGCCGAGGAGGTGGTCGTTCGCCGCCTTGAGACCGAGGCAAAGGCGTAGAGGACGAGACAATGGAAAACCTCATCTTGGGCATCGACCTCGGCACGACCTACTCCACGATGGCCGTGCTCAACCAGTTCGGAAAGAGCGCCATCGTCGCCAACGCTGACGGGCACGCCACGACTCCCTCGGTCGTCCACTTCTACGAACCCGGTGCCTGCGTGGTCGGCGAAGAAGCCGTGAAGAGCGTCGTCGCCGACCCCCCCAATTCGGTTCGCTTTGTGAAGCGCCTCATGGGGGAAGACATCAAGCTCGAGCTTCAGGGACAGGAATACTCGCCTCAAGCCATCTCCGGCTTAATCCTCAAGAAGCTGAAGGCCGATGCAGAGGAAGCCCTCGGCCAAGAAATCGTCGATGCCGTCATCACGGTGCCCGCGTACTTCAACAGTGCACAGCGAGCCGCCACAGCGGAGGCTGGAAAGCTCGCCGGGCTCAATGTCCTCAGCATGATCAACGAGCCGACCGCCGCCGCCATCGCCTACGGACTTGAGAAGTTTGGTGATGAGCGCCGTGTCCTCGTCTTCGATCTCGGCGGCGGCACCTTTGATGTCACTGTCATGGACATCGGCGGAATTACGTTCAAGACCGTCGCTAGCGACGGCAACGCCGAGCTTGGTGGCAAGGATTGGGACGACCGCCTCGTCAACTACGTATCGGAGGCCTTCGTCGCGAAGCACGGCGTTGATCCGCGAGATGACCCCCAACCCTTCCAAGAACTCTATGAGCGCTGCCTCGCGGCCAAGATCGCCCTGTCGACAAAGCCAAAGGCCGTCATTCCGATCAACTTTCAGGGTATCCGTGAAGCCATCACCGTCACTCGCGAGACCTTTGAAGAGTTGACCGCGGACCTCGTGGCCCAGTGCAAGGACATGACGAACCTTCTGCTGAGCTCTCAGGACCTCAGCTGGGGCGACATCGACGAAGTTCTGATGGTCGGCGGCTCAACCAAGATGCCGATGATTCGGGAGATGGTCGAGAGCCTCGCGGAGAATGCCACCTTTCCGGGCATTAGTCCCGATGAGAGCGTCGCGATTGGCGCCAACCTCGCCGGCGTGTTGCGTCACCAGCCCAAGCACCCCGCGCTCAAGTCGGTGCGGCAGGCCCTCAAAGATCGGGCCAGCGGTAAGACACCCCCCAAAGCCGAGGAGCCTGCGGAACCGTCTATCCCCAGCGTGGAGATAAAGGACGCGTGTACACATCCGCTCGGCGTGATTGCGCTGGACAGCGACCTCAACGAGATGATTGTGACCATCATCGACAAAGCGACACCCGTTCCTGCAGAGCGTCGCGGCCGCTTCGCCTATGCATACGACGGCATGACAGCCGTCCAGGTGGAAGTCACCGAGGGTGCAGGCCAACACCGTGACGAAGTCTTTGTGGTCGGACAGATTGTGCTCGAGGACCTTCCCCCTCGCCCGAGAGGTACGCCGATTGATGTGATCTACCGGTACAACGTCAATCAAATCCTCGAGGTCGATGTCATCGATGTCGAGACCGATACGGCCCAGACGGCGCGACTCCACCTCCTGGGCGAGCTGCTCGATATGGATGCCGCTGAAGACCAAATCGCTGACACAGAGGTTCGCTGACCGATGCAAGTCGCGGCACTCGATGAGATTCACCGCTTCACAAAGTCGGTCGAACAGCCAAACCTGTATGCCTACCTCGACATTGATCTCGATGCGGCCAAAGACACCATCACCCATGCACTCCAGGTTCGTCGCTCCTGGGCACAAGGCCAGCAGGCCAATCCGAAGTTTAGGAGTGAAGCGCTCTGGGTCATCAAGAATATCGGCTTAATGAAGGAAGCCCTGACCTCCGGCGCGTCAGCCTACAAGAAGGACCTCTCGGATCGAGAAGACCGCAGCAAGCTAGAGAAGCTCTCCATATTCATCAAAGGTACCCTCGCAGACGGTGAACTGACCGCACGTGGTGAGGAGGCTATCCAGCGCGAGGCGGAGTCCATGGGCTTGCCCGAGGCGCTGGTCCTTCGGCGAATCGGCGAGATTCTGGCCGAGCAAGATGCTATTGCAATGGAGACCTTGCCACCCGTCCCGCTCACCACCGACAAAGATGGCGACACGATATCGAATCCACTGGATGGTATCGAGAACCTGTATGACGTTCTGGATACGTCACCGGATACACCCCAGGAAGACCTCGAAGACGTCTACCGGCGACGCTACCGGTGGGCTCGACAGCTCCGAAACACAGAGCACAGCAGCCGCGTCTACTCCCGCCTCGATGAGGCCTGGCGAACGCTCAAGGATCCCCAGAAGCGCGCCGAATATGACGCCACTCTCCGAGGAGATAGCAACTCGAGCCCTGAGCAACCCGTGGAGCGGGGGTTCCTCCCACCCCCACCTCCCAAGGTTGGTCTGAAGCTTCCGATGCCTAGCGTAGAGCAGCACCTTGAGCGTGTTCATGCGAGCGAGCAGGCCGGTCACCCCGCGCCGACCATCACCATGCCCAGCATCGCTCCATCCCCTCCTGCTCCGCCGCCGCCCTCTCTTCCTGAGCCCGAAGCACCCACGGCCGTGTCCGTCGACATCGACGAAATGGAGGAGCCGGAGATTTTTGTGGAGGATGAGTCCACCGAAGAGGCGACCCGGGCCCAACTGGCGATGCTCCAGCAGCTTGAGGAGGAGCAAGAAAAGGAAGCAGGCTCGGATGTGGTCAGCGTATCGGACTCCCCCATAGACGAAGAAGACGCCGAGGACGTGACCGACCCTGGCATAGTCACGGCAAGCCCTCCTCCACCTGAGCCCCAGGTCGCGGCTAAAGTGGAGAAGCCATCGTCTGAGGATCCGACCCAGCCCATGACCTTGGAGAGTCTCCTCGGTGACGGCGCGAAAGACTTTATGGGCGATTTCATCGCGATCGATGACTTTGTAGAGCCGGATGCCTCAACGTCAAATCCTATGACGGCATCACGAGCACCTCGAAGTCAGGACGATGGCTTGGACATTCCACGAGAGTCCGTTGTTCGACGACAGACAGGCTCGGGCCCGGCGCTTGCTGCTGGCCAGATATTTAATGATCTTGCTGTGTTACGTGTCGATGGTGGACGCGTCATCCGTGTTCGAACAGGCACCAACCCGTACCCTGTTCGGCTGACGATTCGAAATGAGGGCGAAGGGTCGATGCCGGGCACGGTCACCGCCAACGTCCCTTGGATTCAGATCTCCCCTGCAGAGCTCAACCCGACCCGAAAGATGCAGGTCGTGGAGGCGCTGGTGGAGCCTGAGGGCATTGCCGGAAATGCCGCCAAGGGTGTAGTGACCATCGAAACCGAACATGGTGAGAGCCGATCGGTCACCATTGATGCCATCAAATACATCATTTCGCCCGTCACCATGTTTGTCCTCGCGCTGACCATTGTTGGCGTGGTTGGCTTGATGACGGGCTTGTACCTCAGTGGCATCATCGGCTCGAAGACAGAGGAGGTCAGCCGTACAGTCTTCGCCGTCAACGTGGATCCTCCCGCGGGCGAGGTCTACATCGACGACCAACTCGTAGGCAATCAAGGCACCATGTCCATGACGGAGAATTTCCCCATCGGCACACCCTTCCAGCTCAGGGTTGAGCTCGATGGTTTTGAGCCGTTTGTGAGAAATGTTGAGGTCAGCCCGGGGTCCCAGCTTCGCGTCGAGGTCGATCTGGAGCTTCGTGACACCGTCGACTTTGAGCCGCCCGGAGACATGACGGAGACCACGCTGGATGGTGAGGCACTCGACCTCCTTCTCGAACGGCGTGCGCCCTCTATCGACGCCTGCTTCACACGCAATCTCCGAAACGGGGAGCCTTTCGACGCAGAGCTCACCGTCTCCGCGGTGGTGACAGCTCGTGGCTTCATCCAAGGTGTGCGATTTAGCGACGCAAACTTCACCTCACCCCCCGTTGAGAACTGCCTTCGACGGCAACTGAGAGCATTCAGACTCCCTCTCCTGCCGGGCGACTTTGCGCGCTTCGAGCGTAGGCTCGGTGCGGAGATTCGCGACGTCAACGTCCTGAACGGCAACCTCGACTAATGCGAAGTATGGTCCACGTTGAGACTCTCCTTGACCAGGCCGAGGCGGCTCTGGAGGCTGGGCAGCCTCGAAAGGCACTTCGCCTCTGCAATCAAGTCCTGGGGCGAGCTCCGGACCATCCGGGGGCGTACTTTGTAAAAGGCGATGCCTTACGGGTCCTGGGGTTCTTGGCCGAAGCTGCGGATGCTTACCGGTCCGCAGCGCTTCTCCAGCCCGACCACGCCGCGTCATGGGCTTCCCTGGCCTTCACCAGCTTTGAATTGCTCGACTTTGATGAGGCGCGGCGGGCCATTAGCCGCTCTGTCCGGGAGAGCCCCGAGAACCCTGAGGCCTGGTGGGTGCGCTCTCTCCTCCAGGAATGGCGGGGAGACTTTGCTGGGGCGCAGCGAAGCCTCGCGCATGCCCAATGGCTCGACCCCGTGGGATTCCCGATGCCCCCTTGCCTCACCGACGAGGACGTCGAGCGACTAGTCGAAACAGCAATATCCCAACTTCATCCCGATCTTGCGACCCTGCTCACGAACGTGCCCATAATCCTTGACGAGATTCCGTCGCTGGAGGTCCTGCTCCAGTTCGATCCCCCGGCGTCTCCGCTGGAGATTCTGGGCACATTCACAGGTACATCCGTGATGGAAAAGAGCACGGACGACCCATGGAGTCAGTTGCCCGCCACCATCGTGCTCTATCGCAGAAATCTATCGCGGAGTTCGAGCGACAAGGATGAGCTCACCAAAGAACTTAAGACCACGCTGCTCCATGAGGTCGGGCACCTGCTGGGGCTCACCGAGGACGACCTCGAAGACCGAGGCCTCGACTGACGCGGGTTGACGGGAGGCGCTTGGTCACGGCACCGGCGCCGATTCCGTAGCACCCTCCGTTTGTGGTCCTTCCTCAACAGGTGGCCCTTTCACCTCATACAGAATCCACCCATATCCGTCCTCTCGACTCGTCTCGACCAATCGAATGGCGCCCTCACTCCAGGTCCCTCCAGACTCTAAAAAAGGTGCAATTCCAGGGGCTTGAGTCCAATCCTCTCGGAACCAGAGCACCCATTTCACCGCCTCACGTTCTATCCAGGCTGCAAAAAGCTCGGGCGAGTTGGCAGGAACAGGAACGTCGAACCAGCTCACCATGCGACGGTTGTTGGGCCGCCGTCGAATCCAGCAAGCTGGAATGTTGTCGAGGAGCAAGGTCACCTCCTCTGCAACCTCGCGCTCCACCCACTGCGCAAGCTCAAGCTGGGGACGGTACCAGGCCTCGGAACGAGCGCGCTGCCGTTCCGCTTCCTTGAGGTTGGAGGCCGCCGCCTGCACCACACCAAGGCCCATGATCAGAAGTGCGGCCTGTGCACCCGCCCATCGCCCGATTCTGTCTGAGAGCCGCCATGCTCCAACCACGCCGAGCGGAATCACAACCGGTATGACGGGGCAGAGCCACTTCCAGTAGAGGTTGTGGTTCGGTTCATGCTGACCAACAAAGCCAATGCCTCCCCACAGACCGACCATGAGAACCCCCATGAGCGACGCCGTCCTCAACTCGCCATGAGGCGTCCGAGCAGCCGCAAGCGCAACGACCCCGAGCCCCGCCCAAACCCACCAACCAATACGCCAAGGAAGGAGCCATCCAATGAGCCCAACCACGACCCTTGAACCGTTTGCAAACCACGTCTCTGTGCCCTCTGCATCCGCGCCGAGTCCTGTCTCGATGTTGACCGCCACAGAGTGTGACCAAAACGCAAACGTACCGTGCTCGAAGTGACAATAGATCGACCATAAGAGCACCGTTACGACCAGCGGAGCCACCGCCCTGGCCATCCGCCCGAACCCCCCTTGGGCTCCGGCAGCGTGGGCCACCATCAGCGGCAAGGTCACCAAAGCAGAGTCAAACCGCACTAAAAACGCGCCCGCCGCGCAAAGTCCTGCTAGGGCAAGCCGCTCCCGTCCCAGCAAGGTCAGACAGCCCATCAGCCATGCCGCCGCGACCGGCTCTCTAAGGCTGCTGGATGCATACAGGGAGAATTCCGGTTGGATCACCAGCAACAGTCCAGCCACCCAACCCGCACGCGGGCCGCCAATTCGAACCGCAAGTGACGTCGCGAGGCCCAGCGCAACCACACCGGCCACAAGGCTCACAGAACGCCCGGCAAGGACGGCATCGTTGACCACGCTATGGACCACCGCGGCTAGCGCGTAGTACCCCGGCATGTGGTTCATATCGAAGTGGAGGAAACCACCATCAACCACGCCCTGAATCATAGCGAGGTTGCCGTAATCGGACTCCTCCCAGCCCGCATACCGACCCGAGAGCCACAGACGCCACATCGCGCCTAGGACCACCGATACGACGACCGGGTAGGTCCTAGGCTTGAGCAGTGCGGCGGCCATTGAACTGTTGATTCAGACGCCCTCAATCGAGGTCGTGAAACAGCGGCTCCTTCTCAAGCGTGACGAGGAGCATCTCCATCGTACGGCGCTGGTCGTCATCCATCTCATCAAACTGAACACCGCATCCCGTAGGGTTACCGTCGTCATCGGTGCGGTGCCAACGGACGGTGCCGATGAGCGAGATGGGCTCCCCATCTTCAACGCCAACGGCCAACTCGACCTTCTCGCCCATGGCGGGAGGTGAGAGCGTCGACACAAAGACTCCTCCCTCAGAGATGTTCTCCGTAAAGCCCATGAAGAAGTTCGACTCGCTCTTCATGTTCACTTGAGCATGAAGCACCATCCGCATGGAGTTGCGATTCTCCGCGGCAAGGCGCTCTCGCTGAGCTCGAGCGGCCTTCTCCGCCTCTTCCATTTCGGCACGTTCTTGTTCTGTAGGCTCGGTCCAATCAGACATTCTCTCTCCATTGTGGGGCGAGGCCATAATCCTATCGGCAATCCGATCTGGTTGCGATAGCCTAACGGCCATGAGCGAACCCGCAGAACATACCACTGGCGAGATGCGTGAGTCGACAAGCGAGCCGCGAATTCTCGCTGGACATGCGATCGCATCGGATGGTGTTGAGATCTACTGGCGCGCAGTCGGCCAGGGCCCGTGGATTACGTGCTGCAATGGCGTGGGTGTGAGCACCTTCTTCTGGAAATATGTGACCGAACAGTTTGCCGATCGCTACACGGTGATCTTGTGGGATTACCGGGGCCACGGCTGTAGCCAGAGAGGACTCGATCCTCACCAGACCGACATGCGCGTGGAGCGCCACGCCTCAGACTTGAGTTCAGTGCTCCACTCCGTCAGTCAGTCACTTGGCCTGAGCCAAGTCCCCAAGTCCCTGGTGATCGGGCACAGCATGGGCTGTCAGGTTGCGCTTGAGCTGAGGCGCCAACAGCCTGAGCTTGTTCATGCACTCGTCCTCATGCTCGGAACCGCGGGAAAGACGCTCTCGACCTTCTTTGACTGGCCTCACTCGCCCATACTGTTCAAGGCCGCGCACACCACGCTCTTCCGTGCGGGGCCACGGGCCAATGACTTCATTCGGCCTCTATTGGAGTCGCCCCTCGCGCTCTCATTTGCGACCCGCTTCTCTCTCGTTGACCCCTACTACACCCGCAGCGAGGACTTCCTTCCCTACCTTGAGCACTTGGCTACGCTTGACTTCAGGCTGTTCATTGAGAATGTCTGTCGACTGAACGACCACGACGCCTGGACGGTCCTTCCTGAGCTCGACCGGCCGCTCCTCGTCTTCGCAGCGGAGAACGACAAGTTTACCCCGATGTGGTGCTCGGAGAAGATTGTCACGGACACGCCAGGTGCCGAGCTAATGGTTCTCGCCGACGCCAGTCACGCCGCCCTGATCGAACAACCCGCCACCATCAACCACCGACTCGAGCGGTTCATTCGGGAACGAACCGGCGTCAGGTGGTAGGAAACCTCCGCTCCACCTCAGCCTTGAACCTCATGACCGTATCCGGCAGTGACCGATTCACGGCGTTCCGCATCAGCGAGCTTGGAACAAACATCCCGACCTGCAGGTCAATGAAGTAGGTCGCACGCGTCCTGCTTCCGCCATCAAGCGGCTCGATGTCCCAGCC
>CAZKOI010000075.1:0-1632 GCA_964554315.1 uncultured Enterobacterales bacterium
CCTAATCGGTGGAGTCCACAAGACGAGCCGACGGGCTACTGGGCGGACATGACCATCGCTCGACACGAGATTCGAAAGGTGCGTGGGGCGTCCGGAGACACCGTCGTTGACTTCATCCACGCGGTGAACGGACCCGTTTTTCTCGAGTAGGTCGAGTAGCTAAGTCGAGTGAACCGTAGGGGCTCACGACACTGTCCCACCTCGCTAGGTTGTAGCGATCGATGATGCGGGCCACGTTGAGGGCGTATGTGGGATCGCTGGCGTACGTGGGCGCCATCTCGGCGAGGAAGCGTCGCCATTCCGCGCGGTGGCGACGGGCCTTTGCGTAACGAGCATCATCAGCCAAGAGGCGACCATGCTCGGCGATGCTCTCGGCCCGGTCGGGATATCGACGAAACCGATGACGGACAATGTGAACCCCGCTGGGGCCGGCTTCGAGCGTCGGGTACTCGACGCCCGGCCGAGAGCCGTGAGCCTTGATGCCGAAGAGGTTGTGGTGCTCCCGTGCGAGCCTTGATCGGCCCCAGCCGCTCTCGAGTGCCGCCTGGCCGAGGATGATGCTTGGAGGAATCTGGTTCTCCAAAGCCGACTCGAGCGCCCCAGGAAGGACGGTGGCCAAGAACGCTTGTTGGTGTCCTGAAGGCCATTCTCTCACTGCGAGCTCGACCAGATTTTCGATGGCGACAGACCTAATCTCGGGGTCCCGTGCGGACGTCACGAGCGTGGTTAGGGCCCTCTCTCCTCGCTGCGGATCGCTAATGGCGAGCATTCGGGCCTCTCCCAGCTGGGTCATCATGTCCCTTCGTGTCTGCAATGTTTCGGGCAGCTCGGCGGACGGTCTGGGGTGGTGCCACCGAGCGATCCGCTCACCAACAGCGCTCGAGAGCTCTGAAACGGCGCCGAGCAGAACAGCGGCTAGCAAGAGGCGAGTGAGGGGACCCAGAACGCTCATGGTATAGGCGAACGGATCGGATGCACCTAAACCTGAGCATTACCCTGTGTATTGACCTGTCAATAAGTTAGGAAATGGCAACAAAAACAACATCTTAAGTTATGGAAAAATCTGCCCTCGGTGGGGAATGCTCAGGGTATGGCCCATTGGGGGTGTTTAGATTAGTTCGTTGATACGATGAGCAACTCAGTCATTCATTTTCAGATCGGTGGCCGCAATGCGGACGCTCTGAGGCAGTTCTACCAAGAGGTCCTAGGTTGGGAGGTTGAAGAGCCTGCCCCGATTGGCGCCATCCGAACGGGCGCAGGCCAGGGGATTGACGGGGGTCTTCATCAGGTTGACGAACATCAGCGCCCCTACCTTGCGGTTTATGTCGCGGTGAGCGACCTGCTCGGTACTGTCGAGAAGGTGGATGCTGCAGGTGGAACGATCATCGTTCCCCCGACGGACGTCGAAGGCGTCGGCTCCTTCGCCATGTTTCAAGACCCCGAAGGAAACTGCATAGGGCTGTGGGGTACGGGCTGAGCCACCCGCATCGATAGCCCTCAGGGCTGGGGAGGCCTCGAGTTTACTCGGTCGAGCTACTGTTCAACTCTGAGAATGACAGGCCCTCCCGCCACATTGCGATGACTCCGGCGACGGTCACCGGAACAAAGCTGACCACCCAGAACATCAGGGCA
>CAZKOI010000075.1:1642-12220 GCA_964554315.1 uncultured Enterobacterales bacterium
CCATAGAACCATGGTCTTTTCGATAGCGACGTGGAAGACACCGATGAATCCTGGGGCCTGTGGAAGCGCGACCGTCAGGGCAATCGCCACCCCGGTAAAGCAAGCCGCAGCGAACGGGAGTGTGAATGAGAAGGCCTGAAACAGGCACCAGATAGCGACCGCGCCATTCAGCCACATGAGCACGGATAAGGTCGCCGCCCACAGGAGCACGGGCCGCTTGCGGGTCGAGCCAAGGCCTCTGACGAAGCCATCAAAGAGTGCCAAGAACGGGCGACGGACGGGGGGAGGGGCAACCTTGAGGATGCGCTCAAAGATGTGGCGTGCGGCTTGCTGACGCGTAGCCAAGACAAAGAAGACGCCCAGGGCCGCGAGCGCCAGCACGCCGAAGGCCATTCCGTAGGCATGAAGATTGGCAACGAGCTCGTTCTCTCCCGGGTCGCCAGGAAGCGCAAAGACCATGATGAGCAGCACTGAGACCATGCCGAGGATGTCGAAAACCCGCTCCATCACGTTGGTCGCAAAGAGGGTGCTGAGCGGGTGACTGGTGCGTCTCGAGGCAACCATTGGTTTAGCCAGCTCGCCCGCACGAAGGGGGACCAAGGTGTTGACTGCGGCGCCGATGACTGTCGCTGACCACAGGTCGCGAAGGCGAATGTCTTGCCCGAGCGGTCGCAGCAGGACCCTCCAACGATAGGCGCGAATGTAGAACTCCACCAAGAGAGACATCGCGGCGATAGCGATCCACCGAACGTCGGCGCTCATGCTCACATTCCAGATATCAGCCCACATCACGTCGTGCGCAAACCACCACACCCCGATGGCACTCAAGAAGCAAGCTGCAGTGAGCCTGAGGTGGGCACTTTTCATGTCGACACCATAATCCAATCGAGCCGACAACTGTCGGTCCATGGCCAAGCGCGGCAAACCCGGCTACGTCGGCCAGTGAGACACCGCGGGTGTCGTGGAGGGACGGTGAGTCAGTTCGATGCAGTTGGCTTGGGCAACGCAATCATGGATGTACTGGTGCGGCTCCCAGATGATGCGGTGCTTCACAAGATGGGCTTCAGTCGTGGTCAGATGACGCCTGTGGACGACGCCCAGTGGCAAGCCGCTCATGGGTTAGTCGAGCACCTCGGTACAGAGCAAGCCTCCGGCGGCAGCTGCGCCAACACCATCGCTGCGATGGGGCTGATGGGAGCCCGCGTGACCTATGCGGGCCGGGTTGGAGCGGATGAGCTTGGCCGAGCCTACACCCGGTCGCTCCTCGAGGCGTGTGGTACTCACGACCTGCAGTCAACCCCCTCGGTATCGACCGGTAAGTGCCTCTCTCTCATCTCTCCTGATGCGGAGCGCACCATGCTGACCGACCTTGGTGCCAGCGTGACGATGGACGGTCTGGGGCCGTTCGATGAGAAGATTCGAGCGTCGGGAATTCTCCACGTCACCGGCTACCTATTGCTGGGTGAGCCGATGGTGAGTCGGTGTATGGAGGCCATCGCCATCGCTAATCAAGAGCAAATCCGGGTGAGCATCGATGTCGCAGACCCCTTCGTCGCTGAGGCATGTCGCGACACCATCCTGCACATCTTGGAGGAGTTTGCCAGCGTGGTGTTTATGAATGCTGACGAGGCTCAGGCTCTGCTTGGCTGTGGTCCGGAAGAGGCTGCTGAGCGCTTGGCCGCTGACGTTGAGCACGTGGTCATCAAGTCGGGAGCAAGCGGTTCGCTGGTGGCTCACGGCGGTAGGACGCACCGAATCGGTGTCCACCCCACAGACGCCATCGACACCACGGGCGCTGGCGACTCCTACGCGGCGGGCTACCTCTATGGGCTTGCACGAGGCTGGGATGCGGCGAGGTGCGGCGACCTTGGCGCTCGGATTGCGTCGCTCACCGTCGGTCAGGTTGGCGGCGTGTGTCGGGATCGGGAGGCGCTCAAGGCTGCTGTTCTGGCGGCGGAGGGGATGTAGGCCTTGCCCTTGCTCAACCCCTCGAAGATCATTGGCATCGGCAGCAACTATCGGCGGCACATCGAGGAGATGGGGCGCAGCGTTCCATCACAGCCGAAGATCTTTCTGATGCCACCCTCGGCTCTCATCGGGCACGGTGACGCGATCCAGATTCCGCCTGGAACAGAGCGCGTGGACCATGAAGCCGAGCTGGGTGTCATCGTCGGTCGGATGATGCAGCGCGTGAGTCGTGACGAGGCCATGAGCTACATCGACGGATACACCGCCGTGAACGATGTCACGGCCCGAGATTTTCAGCGAGCCGACGGCGTCTTCGCGCGCGCGAAGGGTTTCGACACGTTTTGTCCGGTGGGACCGAGGGTCGTGAAAGACATCGATCCGTTCAACACGCGAATCCGCTGCTTCGTGGACGGGACACTCCGGCAGGATGGAAACACGTCGGACATGGTGTTCGATATCCCGACAATTCTCAGCTTTGTCTCGCACGTCATGACCCTACTTCCCGGGGATCTCATTGCGACGGGCACGCCGATGGGCGTTGGACCCCTCCGTCCCGGGCAGGTCGTTTCGGTCGATATCGAGGGGATTGGCGTGCTTGAGAATCCGGTGGTTGCGCGAATGGATCGGGGGGATCCGTGAGCACGGTGGTGGAGGGTATCGTGGCCACCACCGTGCCCCTCTTGGCGGCTGGCTTGGTGGCGCCCAGTCGGCTGCGCCTGCCGCTCCTGGCCCTCATCCTCGTGGTGGGCTTTGGGGTCGCCGGTGCCTTCGGTGTGGTGTTTATCGAGGACTTGTGGATTCTCCCTGCTGGACTGGGCATGACGCACGAGCTGGTCCTGCTCGGCCTCTGGTGTTTGGTTGGTGCGCTGGCTCGGAGCCTCGGCCCGATCGGCCTGCCGGGCCCTGTCGGCTTCACTCCGCTCTTGATGGGCGCCGTTATGGGTGAAGTGCCGGCGGCGGCGATGCTGGCGTCGGCTGCTCGGACGCCTTCGGGGGCCGCACGGCTGGCGCTGACCGCTGCCGCTGGAGGCATGATTGGTCGAATTGGTGACCCGGCGATGCTCGTTCTGCTAGCAGACTTTCCGGGAGCAGTTGCCTCGGTCATGCCGCTCGCGCTGGTGATGGCGTGGCTTGTTCGCCCTCGGCCTGAGCACGTCCATGCATGGAATGGTACGTTGAACCGTCGGCACGGGGTGATGCTGTTGCTGGTGCTGCTTGGTGTCTGGCCCAGCATGACGATAGGCGTGTTGGCGGTCACTGCGGCACTGTTTATCGTCTGGTCCCGGACACAGCAGCGGCCTCTTGAGTTGATGACGCCTGCTTGGCAGCTAGGTGCCACATCGCTGGCGGCGCTCGCCGTCGCCGGAGGTGCGGCGGAGCAAGCCGCGGTTGGGCTTGAGCTATCCTTCGAGCTTCTTGGGACCTGGGCTTCACCGGTCTTGGTTGGTGTGTCTGCGGTTCTGGCGGCCACGACCGACGGGGTGGCGATGGCCGTCTTCGCTCAAGCCGTCGTCGATCGCGCGCTCTCGCTGGACCCGCGCTCGATTGCGGTTCCGATGGCGGTCGGCGTCGCTGTGGGTGGCCTTGGTCCGCTGATCGCGGCCGGTGCGTTGAGGGCAGGTTGGTGGCTGTGGGGCCTTCAAGTGATGGCTGCAGTAGCGTGGGGATGGGCTTGGGCCGTCGCCTAGTCACGCTCGCGGCGGTGCTCAGCCTTTGGCTGGTGGGCGCCGCTCCTGCACCCGAGCAGTCCCACCGAGGCTTAGTGGTCACGGACCATCCACTGGGGTCGGCGGCGGGAAATCGAGTGCTTGATGCCGGCGGAAATGCGGTGGATGCTGCGGTGGCCGCCGCGCTGGCAGTTGGGGTTGTTCAGCCTGCGGGCAGTGGGCTTGGCGGCGGTGGCTTCGCCGTCATCGTCACGCCCCAAGGCGAATCAGTCGTTATCGATTTTCGTGAAGTGGCTCCCGCCGCTGCACATCGCGACATGTATGTCAAAGATGGCCTGCCCGATGATGCGAGTCGAATCGGTGGACTTGCGGTGGGTGTGCCGGGTGAGGCAGCTGGCCTTGCCGAGCTCCACAGGCGGTGGGGCACCTTCCCGCTTTCCCGATTGATCGAACCTGCGGTCGACCTCGCTGAGGGTGGCTTTGTCCTCCATGCACACCTTGAGAAGTCCCTCCAGGCAGCGGGGCAGGCGGGACCTACTCTCGCGACGGCGCTCTTCGGGCAGACCGAGGTTCCTGCCCGCGGTGACACGGTTCGTCGCTTAGCCCTCGCGAAGACGCTTCGCGCCTTTGGTGAGAGTGGTGAAGAGGTCTTTCGTTCAGGCTGGGTCGGGCGCGACCTCGTCGCCGCGGTCCGTGAAGAAGGGGGCGTGCTTACCCCTCAGGACCTCAAGGCCTATGCAGTCAGAGAGCGGCAGGCCGTAGAGGGAACGTACCGCGGATGGAGAGTCATCAGCATGCCGCCCCCTTCCTCTGGTGGAGTGGTGCTGAGCCAAGTGTTGGGCGTGCTTGAAAAGACTGACGTCACATCACTCGGTCACAACAGTGCGGCCATGTTGCATCGCGTGGCGGAGGCGCTGAAGCACGGGTTCGCAGATCGGGCGCGCTACATGGGAGACCCCGACCGTGTGACCGTGCCGATCGATGCGCTGATTGAGCCCGCGCGACTACAAGCGATACATGATGACTTTAACGATGCAAAGACGCATCCTCCTGCACACTATGGGACGCCCGTAGACATCGGCTCGGATAGCGGAACGCAGCACATCTCGGTGATCGACAAAGACGGGCTCGCGGTGTCCCTGACCACCACCATCAACACCAGCTTTGGTAGCCGGGTCGTGGGGGCAAGGTCAGGTGTCTTGCTCAACAACGAGATGGACGACTTTGTCGCGCGGCCAGGGGAGGCCAACCACTACGGTCTCGTCGGTAGTGAGGCGAACGCAGTGGCGCCCGGTGCTCGGCCCCTATCGAGTATGACGCCCACCGTTCTAATCTCACCGGAGGGGGACCAACGCATCGTTGTGGGTGCTTCTGGGGGGCCTTTCATTATCAGCTCGACCTTGGCCGTAATCCTCAACATTATCGACTTTGGAATGGACCCGGCCGCGGCCGTGAGCGTGCCGCGAGTGCACCACCAGTGGGCACCAAATGTGCTGTTCGTCGATACGCACATGAGCCCAGACACCCTCGAACTTCTTCGTAGCCGAGGTCACGAAGTGAAGGTTTTTGACTTCTTTTCCTCCGTACAAGTCGTGCACCTTAACGGTGGAACCGCCTTGGGCGCTGCGGATCCTCGTAAGCGCTGAATCTCAGCGGTAGGTGTCGGCGTCGTCGGTGCGAGATCGCCGCAGGCTCGCCACACGCCAGCTGTTCCCTCCGTGGTTGTGGAGGTGGATGATGGCGGGTGAGCCGGCAGCGAGGTCGAAGTCGACCTCGAGAGGAACGGGGTAGACTTCCGCTGCGGCGGGAATAGCGACCGTCCTCCCCCAGAACTCATGAGGGCCGAGCCACAGGCTGAAGTGCGCTTCGGCCGTCGCCTCAGTTGAGGCGAGGGCGGAGTGATACATCAAGAGCTCGACGCGGTCTCCGGCCTGAATGTCGCTGAGAATTGGCTGGCCGAGGAGTGCATAGCCACAGTCGTTGGTATTGATCTCGAGGACGCCGTCCTCGGGAACGACGCCTCGCTGGTCACAGGTATAGGTGGGAGTGCGGTGGCTGGGGTATGGGTCGGCGCCAGCATCGATGAGCGACCATCCGTCATGGGTGACCAGGTCTACGGTGGTCATACCCGCGCTCATCTCACTGGACTCCGCCGAGTCCTTTGGCGGAGTCGTCGACGAGGGTGCTGGACGACAGGCGACAAGGAAACCCAGGCATAGTGCGGTGCCTCGCCAAATCGATGAGAGATTGGTCTGGTCGATGTGCATATCGGCAGGGTAGGGTGTTCTGTAGACGTATGCCAGTGGCTGGCGCTAAGGAGCTGACGAATGAGTCGATTTGGGGTGGGTGCGTGGATGATTTCGGCGGCTTTGTTTGCGCCAGCTTGCGGCGACGACAAGGACACGGGGGCCGACTCCGAGGCGGTACCCAGCTCAGATGCCGACGCCGATGCTGACGCCGACGCGGACGCCGACGCGGACGCTGATGGACCACCGACCTGGTATGAGCATGTCCAGCCAATGATGGATCGCCACTGCGTGCGATGTCATTACGACGGCGGCTTGGGCGTGGGTAACTTTGAAGATCCGGAGTTGGTCTCCGTTCTCGCAGAGGTCATGCTGGCCAAGATTGACTCGGGTGCGATGCCCCCTCCGGTCGCCGATCCGGAGTGCAAGGACTACATCGGCGCGGACCACCTCCAAGTCCCGGAGGCCACGCGCGACATCTTCGCGGAGTGGATCGAGACGGGGAAGGCGATGGGGCAGCCGGAGGACGCACCCGCCCGGGAGCCAGTCGTCGAGACCCTCACGGACGCGGACTTTGTGATCACGATGCCCGAGCCCTACACACCACTGTATGAGGACGCGGCGAACCCTGGAAATGAGTACCGTTGCTTTGTGATTGACCCCGAGGTGGACGAAAACATCTACCTGACGGCAATGGCGCCCATCGTTCAACAAAAAGCCATGGTGCATCACATTGTGCTCTTCACGAAGAGCGCGAGCGACGTGACCGAGGAGGAGGCCAGTCCCCAGGGGTACGACTGCATCGATGACGGAATGGCTGCTGGCATTAACGGAATGGTGGCCGGGTGGGCTCCGGGCGCGCTTCCCATCGAATTCCCGCCAGGGTACGGCATGCGGATCGGACCGAACGACCGCCTCGTCATGCAGATGCACTACTTTCAGTCGGGTCCGGAGACAGTGGGGCTATCCGACCAGTCCTCATACGCGTTCCGTACGACCGATGAAGTCGAGCACCAAGTCATGATGTATCCGTTTGGAAAGACCGGATTCACGATTCCTGCCGGTGATCCGAGCTACCGTGATGGGGTCGAGTATGCGATGCCGGCAGCATTCTCATTCGACATCCTCGCAGCATTCCCGCACATGCACATGCTGGGCACGGGGTACGAGATGTTTGCCGACACGGCGGCGGATGGACGGCAATGCTTGCTCCGCTCGGACCGTTACGACTTCGACAACCAACTCACGTACCAGTTCAAGGAGCCCGTCAGCATCCGGGGCGGTGATGTGATCGGTTTTGAGTGCACTTGGGACAACTCAGTCGACAACCCCAATCAGTTCTATGACGTGCCTCAAGACATCTCCTACGGTGAGCGCACCGATGAGGAGATGTGTTGGTCGTTCACTCTCATTGGGATTTGAGTCGGCCCACCGCCGTGAGACCGAGACCATGCAATCGATTCATGGCGCGCCACGAGGGGCTGCTGTACACGGCCCGAAGTTGATCCTTGGTGGTCTCGAGCTCGCTGGCGAGGACAGCGCTCTCGGAACGAAAGTCCGCGCAGCGACGCGGTTGCTGGCACCACTGTAGGAGCGGCACACAGACCTCGGCGCTGGTTGGAGTCAGAGCTGCTGCGCGGTCGGCTATTGTGGCATCGGGCGAAAGCCCTGCGAGTATTTCACCGGCTCCAACGGGGTCACCGAAGGGTAGGGGAACTAGGGCTCCCTCACGTGCCCAGTCCCTGGCGAGCTCACAGCGCGTTGTGCTGGCTGGAATGAGACCTAGACCCGCATAGAGCAGGAGGCGCGTTCGACTCCCGAGCTCCGGCTCCGGGCCACTTGCGTCCATGGACAGCCCGACATGGGCCGATGCCAGACACTGAAGCATGTCGCCATGGGGCAGCCAACCGTGGACATTGACCCGGTCACCCTGTGTGCTTGCCCAGGTGGAGAACTTCTCAAAGCCGGCCTCGTAAAAACCCTCAATGCCGCCGCCGGTGCAGATGACCCGGGCATCGACCTTGAGGTGAAACAATGTCTCAAGGCACGTGATGAGCCCATCGACGTCCATCCATGGATTAAACGAACCCGCGAGGGCGACGACCAAGCCGTCCTCACGTTCGGGCCGGTTCTTGAGCTCGATGAAGTCTCCGCTGTTCGGCATCGTGGCGAGCACCGGTGACGTGTCCTCAGAGAGAAGGCGTCCAATCAAGCCCAGCTGCCCGAGCGTCGCGTGGCGCTGGGCCTCGGAGATGACAGAGATTCCGTCAGCGCGGCTCAGAACGGCCGCGGCACCGGCGAGTGCGGCCGCGACCTGCTCGTCGGTCAGGCCGTCCGGGGTGACCCTAGCGAGCGCGGCCAGTTCAGCTGTGGGGTCCCCGGGAACATCGACCCAAACGGGTCTATGGTCCGCAATCGCTACCGCCAATCGGCCCGGGTTGTACGGGCCAGCACTGACGACGATGTCGGCTCCGTCAGCGGCTTCTCTTGCGCGCTGAATCCATCCCGGGCCCTCTTCCTTAGTCGGTAAGACACCCTCCCATTGGGTAAGGGGAGTCCTAGCGTCTCGCGGGTGGCTCTCCAGCGAGAGAATACGAACCGCGTGACCGCCCGAAGCAAGGGCGTCAGCAAATGCAGCTGTACGCAACTGCGAGAAGCCGAGCTGTGGTGCAGTCGGTGTTGGAAGAGGTCCACGCCCTATGAGGAGTATCTTCGCCATCGCTCAGGTCTTTAGGTGAGTGATCAGGCCCCAGGCGTGCTCCATTAAGACCATGCCATGATCTTCGATCGCTGTGGTGACCTCGAAGTCATGGAGCTGGTTGTGCCAGACAAAGGGCTTGAGGTGCCCCTGGTCGAAGACCGCAATGCTCAGTCTGTAGCGCCCAGCCAGCAGCGAGAGCTTCTTCCACTGAATGAAGTAGGTGTAGACGCCATGGTAGGTGCCCTCGAGCACGTTGTCCCACTTGGAGTTGGGGCCGTGCACGTAGACGCCATCGCTGCGATAGATAGCGGCACCAAAGATAGGGTTGTCGATGGGCTGCGTGGTACGGAACGTCACAGCGACGACGAGGTCTTCACCGGTCTGGAATCGCTCACGAGCTCTCCCGTCTCCGTCAAGAATCTGTACCTCCAGAACTCTGACCTCGCCCGTGCCCTGCACGATTGGCGTGTCGCCATCAACCACATCGTACGCCTCGGTCGGAGCATGCTGACGAGCGATCTCGGGCAGGTCAGGTATCTTGACCGCCTCGAGGATGGCGTTCTTCAGCTTCGGATCGTCTACCGTGGCCTCGTAGGTTGGTGCGGGAGTGGCCCTCAAGGGGGCAACGAAGGGCCGGACTTTTCGTGCTTCGGCCCCGACAGAGCGCTCTCGTTCGATGTCGACGTAACGCTCAACGACCTGTTTCGCGGGGCCAAAGGCCCGCACCCGTCCACCCTCCAGCCAGAGCACTTCGTCGCAGAGGCTGCGGACCGAGTGCAGGTCATGGCTTACGAAAATGATGGTCTTTCCAGCGGCGAGGAACTCTTCAATCTTGTCGATGCAGCGTCGCTGAAAATATTGGTCACCGACGGCAAGAACTTCGTCGATCAAGAACACGTCTGCGTCCGTGTGTGCGGCGATTGAGAAACCCAATCGGAGATTCATGCCCGCAGAATAGGTCCTGACAGGGTAGTCGATGAAGTCACCGAGCTCGGCAAAGCTGATGATGTCCGGTATCCGCTCCTCGACTTGCTTTGGTGACATGCCCAGGAGGGCGCAGTTCAGCCGAATGTTTTCCCGCCCTGAGAAGTTCTCATGGAACCCAAGGCCGAGGTCAAGAAGGGTAGAGAGCTGTGCACGGACCCGAATCTCTCCGACGGTTGGACGCGTGATCCCTCCGATCAGCTTCAAGAGCGTCGACTTGCCGGCGCCATTGGGACCAATGATGCCAAAGCTGCGCCCACGCGCGACCTTGAAGTCCAGGTCTTTTAGGGCCCAATGCTCGCGGTGGTGTTTTCGGCGACCGAAGAACTCGAACATGCGCCCGCGATCGTTCTTGTAGATGTTGAAACGTTTGCCCACGCCACTGGCAGACACCACCCAGTTTTCGGAGTCGGTCTCTTCGGTTGGGGCTTCAGCGCTTGGATTTTGCGCGTCTGCCGCCAAATCGTCGGGTTTGAGTGACAAGGGTCGCGGCCTGTTGTAGGGCTCAATCGTACCACCCTCGGCGATCAGGTGCTAAGCAATACCCATGCATCGTATTCTGCTGGTAGTGGCCTCTGGGCTCGTCAACTGCACGCCTCTCGAGGACCGTGTCGAGATTTTCGACGCGGCGTGGTGTGCAGACATTAGCGAGGAATCCGACCCCGACTTTGGCGGTGCGCCTCGTAACGCTAGTGCAGAGTGCTTCATTGACGGCGACACCTTCTCGACAGTGAGCTGTGATGTCGAACCCGGTCCTTCAGAGAAGATTCGACTCATGGGTGTCGATACACCAGAAAAGGCCGGGGCAGAGGTGTCTGAGGATGAGTGCTACGCCCAAGAATCCTCAGCCTTCCTTGAGCGCGTCCTTCGTGGGCGGTCGCTGCAGCTGGAGTTCGACGAGCAGTGTGTCGGTACCTATGGGCGGCGACTTGCCTATGTGTTCATCACTGTTGAAGTGGACGACCCGCTTCGGGAAGAAGTCGAGTCTTTCGATGGGCTCGTCGAAGACGTA
>CAZKOI010000076.1:0-8362 GCA_964554315.1 uncultured Enterobacterales bacterium
CGCTGGACACTCTCAATCGCGTTGGGGTTGATGTCGGTCGCAATGACCTGCTTGAAGCCTCGGCGTCTCAGCATGAGCGCGACGACCCCGCACCCCGTGCCCACATCCATCGCGAGCCCATCGAGTGGTTCATGGGTGCTGAGCCACGTTGCGAAGAGCTCCAAGTGAGTCATTCGCGTCGGCGCGTAGACACCATAGTACGGATGGAGTCGATGACCCAAGACCGGGAAGCTCACTCCTTGCCGGTACCGCTCCCATGCACCGTGAAGGGCCTGAAGCCACGACAACGAGATGAAGAAGTCCGGCGTCGATGGGTACAATTCCCGAATGAAGCCCGAGTCCTGGGCGCCCTTGAGCTGGACCCGATGACCGATCACACGGACCAAGAGTCGCTGAGCGTGAGCCTCTACGGTTCGCTCCGATCGTACCCTGGCCTCGAAGCTTCGCTCCGACGGCATGCAGCGACGGCGGAGCGACGCCATGATCTTCACTCCCTGAGCATAGGAGTGCCGAAGGAGGAGCGTCTCACCCGCGATGAGTCGAGAAGCCGCCGCATCCGGCTGGGCATCCGGGTCTAGCGCCGGTGCGCCAGACTGCAAGAGCATCGGGGGTCGCTCAAGAGACTCGTTCATGGGCCCACCTTCCTCCCTGATGCCGATAATTGCAACACCCCGACGAGCCGCCGAGCCGGCCGCGCCTAAGTGCGCACCTCTCCGTCGAGCCCAGCACCGCGCATGCCGTGAATTAGCTTCAGGGTGCGAAAGGCATCGTTCCACTCCATGAGTCGGCGCAGCAGGGCTGGCCCGCGTGCCTGTTCTCGCGCCCGCTCTGCAGCCTCGACCGCGCCAAGCTCCGACACGGCGGACCTCAGGGCGATCCCGATGGGGCCGTCGACCTGATCCAGGAGCGTCGTGAGACTTACTCTCTCGGGTTCGGCGGCAAACCGTCGCAGCATCGATAACCACAACCCGAGACCATCGAAGACCCTCGGATCGTACCCACGAAAGGTCTTTGCACTGGGTCCACCCCCCATCAGCTGTCCAAGGGCCGCGCCCGTGCCGAAGGGCACACGGTCTGAGAGGCGGCCGCGAATGATCACCGGGGCGCCGTCAAGCTGTTGCACCGACCCCACCTTCGCGAGCTTGTTGAGGAGGTAGAAGTCTTCCCCAGCCAGGCGCTTAGGCACCCCCCGCACCGCTGCATACGCCTCGGTATTCACGCTGATGAGACTCCCGATGGCGGCGTACGCATAGGGCGAGCCCGCTCGCCTGAGGCCCGCCGTGTATTGCGAGAGGAACGCATCGTACCGACGCATCGCCGCCTGCTGATGGGTTGGTCCCTCGAGACGGTGCGTGTAGGGCATCAAGGTCGCAGACACGCCGTGGAGCGGACGCGTGAGGCGCTGAAAGAAATCGGAGGGAAGGAAGACATCAGCGTCCGTGAAGCGAATCCAGGTCGTCTGGAGCGTCCCGCTTGCAATCAAACTCAGCGCGACGTCACCGGCGATCTTCCGAGCCAAGCCCACGCCCTGACCCTCGGGCAGATACCGGCCGGGCGACGCCCGCTCCACGACCAAGACATCGAGCCCTTCCGCCTGTGTCCACCTCATGGTGCCCTGCCCTCCGAGCCACCTCAGTGTGTCCTCGTTGCTCCTGTGGACCTCTTCACTCGCCGTCTCGCGCGCGTTAACCACCACCACCAGCAAGGCTTGCGCGGCCTCCTCAGCCTGTGAGGCACTGCGAATCGTGTCGGGCAGCGATGTCGCCTCCTGCGTGGCCGGAATGCACAGGACATGGCGCCAGGTGCGTTCCGTCGACGGAATCCTTGCGGCCTCGGGCTCCGCGTAGCGCTCTAGGTACTTGGCGATGTTGGCACGGGCACGGCTCAATGCAGGGCCGCTCTGTGGGGCAGCGTCGCCACCAGCCTCGCATCCGCTGCCAGCATGCGTTCGAGCCTTTGCTCGATCACCCTTGGCTCAAAGTAGTGAGCCGCAAGCTCCACGAAGAGGTCCGCATGCCGCGCCTCGGATGCCGTGATTTCCTCATAGAACTCCTTCAGCTCCCCAGCAGGGAGTGCCTCAGCCACCAGACCAAAGCGCTCGTGTCCGCGGGCCTCAACCACGCCCGCCATGAGGAGCCGATCCAAGAACTCTTCGTCATGCCCATTGCCAATGGTCTGGAGCATGCCGTTCACATACGGGTCCTTGCTGTCGCGCCCAATGCGCAGGCCGCGTGAGCGACACACCTTAAAGACGCGGTGGAAGTGGGTGAGTTCCTCCCGAGCCAGCTGAATCATCGGCTCATGGATGGCGTCGCGGTCAGGATATCGAACCACAAAGGTCATCGCCATCGCGCTGGCCTTTCGCTCCGCAGCCGCGTGATCGAGCAGGAAGCTGTCGAGGTCGGCGAGGACGATCTTGGTCCACGCCGACTCCGTCGGGTGTCGGAGCTGAATCATGTCAGCCCTGACCTTAGTAAACGGGCAGACTAGCGTCCACGGTCTTCGCCCAGCCGACGATTCCGCCGTCGAGGTTGAAGAGGTGCTCCGGGCTGAAGCCCGCCTCCGCGAGCGTCGCTGCGGCGGCCGCCGAGCGTCCCCCCATCTTGCAGTGAATCAGGATGTCGCGGTCTCTGGGCAACTCTGAGGCAATGGCAGCGATGTCGCTGTGCGGGTGGAGCCGATCCGCAAAGGCGAGCTTCACAATCTCGGCCTCAGCGGCTCCTCGGACGTCGAGGACATAAGGGGCCCACCCCGCATCGAGCCTCTGCTTAGCGGCCGCTCCGTCGAGCCGCTGGAAGGGTTCCTCGACCGCCGCCTCGTCGCGCTCGTGATCGTTCGCAGGCATCCCACAGAACTGCTGGTAGTCAATGAGTTCAGTGATGGGCTTGAGGTTGGGGTCACGGCGCAGCTTGAGCTGTCGAAAGGTCATTCCGAGCGCATCGTAGAGGAGGAGGCGGCCGGAGAGGGTGTCGCCCTTTCCGAGCAGAATCTTGATCGTCTCCGTCGCTTGGATGCACCCGATCACACCCGGCAGGATGCCAAGAACACCACCCTCTGCACAGCTGGGAACGAGGCCTGGGGGCGGAGGCTCTGGATAGAGGTCCCGATAGTTGGGTCCGCCCTGGTAGTTGAACACGCTGGCTTGGCCTTCAAACTTGAAGATGGAGCCGTAGACGTTGGGTTTGCCCAGGATCACACAGGCGTCATTCACCAGGTACCGCGTAGGGAAGTTGTCGGTGCCATCCACTACGACGTCGTAGGGCCGCACAATATCGAGCGCGTTGTCGCTCGTGAGGGCTTCTTCGTAGATATCGATCTGCACATGCGGGTTGATGTCCTTGATGCGCTCGGCGGCCGACTGCACCTTCGGTCGACCGACGGATGCCGTGCCATGGAGTACCTGACGCTGGAGGTTTGATGCATCAACGACATCAAAGTCCACGATGCCGATTCGCCCGACGCCTGCGGCTGCGAGGTACATCAACAGGGGAGACCCAAGGCCCCCCGTGCCGATGCAGAGGACGCTTGACCCCTTGAGCTTGCGCTGGCCTTCCATGCCCACCTCGTCGAGGATGAGGTGGCGACTAAAGCGGGCAATCTCATCTGGCGTGAGTGCTGGAAGGTCCTCCGTCCCCCCCGCGATGCTGGGCACAATGGTGAGCTCAGCGTCCGCACTGAGCGTCGTGTCTTCGCCGCTCAAGAAGCGAATGTCTTCATCGCCGAGGTAGACGTTGACGAAGCTTCGGAGCTGGCCGCTGTCATCGCGTAGGTGGCGAGCGAGGCCCTCATGGGTGGTGGTCAAGCTGCTGAGCGCGGCCCCCACCGTGTCGCCGTCAACGACGACGCTGGCTGCGCCTCCCGTGTAGGGCCGAAGTGGTGTTGGAATGTGTACAGTAGGCATTGAAGATCTCCAGTTCAGATCAAAGTTATCGGCTCAGCCGACATAGCGGATCGGTCCTCGAGCAACCGCCAGCTCGCGGTGTCGACAACCTCCCCTTTCAAGACAGAAACAATCACATAGGACATGTTCGGGAGCGCATGGTCCCGGTCGTAGTCGGAGTACTGCGACGGGTGATCGGGGTGTGAGTGGTAGTAGCCGAGGATGTCATGCCCCTCCGCCTCGAGCCCTTGCTCCGCCCGCATCAGCGTCAAGCCCGACACCTTGTAGCGATTGTGGGCCGAGTCCGCGCGCTCATTCACCAGCGGGAAGACCTTCTTCAACTCGCCCGAGCCCTTGTCCCCCGCCAATATTCCCACGACCTCGTGAGGGTAGCCCTCTTCGGCGTGCGCGTGGAGCTTTGCCAGCTCACTCTTGGGTGCGATCAGCGTCATCATGCACTCTCCCACAGGTGTCGGTCCGAGAGGTAGCGGAGGCCCGAGTCCGGGAAGACGGTCACCACCACGCCAACCTCGAGCGATCGCGCAACCTGCACCGCGCCCCAAACCGCAGCACCACCGCTTGGGCCCACCAAGATGCCTGCGCCAGCGAGCCTTCGAACCCACCCGTAGGCCTCCTCGGTTGGCACCCCGAGTCGCTGGTCGGCGAGCGTGCTGTCCCAGATGCCGGGTACGATGGCTGTCTCCATGTGCTTCAAGCCCTCGAGCCCGTGAAAGGGAGAGTCAGGCTGCAGCTCAACCAGCTGGACGGACCGGTCGACACCCTTCAGATAGCGGCCCACACCGGTGAAGGTGCCCCCGGTGCCAACGGTCGCGACAAAGTGGGTAACGGGGCCCGGCGCCGCAGCCACAATCTCTGGACCCGTGGTCTCAAAGTGTGCCCGCCAGTTGGCATCATTGTTGTACTGATCAACGTACACCCAGTCCGGGTTCTCCTTCGCCAAGCGACGCGCCTCACGGATGGCTCCGTCGGATCCTTCGAGCGGCGAGGTGTCGACGATCTCGACTCCGTACGCACCCAAGAGTTGGCGGCGCTCACGGTTGGCGTTCTTAGGAAGTGCCAAGACCAGCCTGTATCCTCTCACCGCTGCCACCAGAGCCAAGCCGATGCCCGTATTGCCGCTGCTTGAGTCCAGAATCGTACTGCCAGGCCGGATTCGGCCCTTCGCCTCCAGGTCCTGAATCATGGAGAGCGCCGCGCGGTCCTTCACGGAGCCTCCAGGGTTGAACCACTCCGCCTTCGCAAAGATCCGGACCCCATCCGGCACCTCGGAACCGAGAAGCTCGTTCAGGTCCAGCAGCGGCGTGTTGCCTATCTGATCGGTCAGGGCCCCAGGCGGACGACTGGGAGAGAGCCTTCGCGCAAATTGGCCGGACATCATGCACCTCCGTCGTGAAATCGCGAGACGTGCGGCGAGCGCTTCAAGCCGACAATCACGCGTGTGTTCGCGGCTGCACCGCGCACCGCGGCCCCAACGGCCAACCCCTCGGGGTTGAGGATCAGTCCATCCGGTCGCGTACCGTGAATAGACTCACGACGACGGGAAGGCTTCTGGACTTGGCGTTTGTTACACATGGTTTCTCTCTGGTTTGGTTTTGACCAGAGCGAGCGAAGACGTTCACCCTGGTCACGTCGACCGGGGTGGCGCTCGGACATTCAGCCTCGCGGACACCCCGGCCACGGACAACAACAACACCGCCCGTGCGGGCCGATGAAATCTGTTGCGCTTTGAGTGATGGAGGTCATGAAGTCTTGTTGAGATGTGGTCCAAAAAAAACCCGCCGGGGCTGGTGGGCCGGGGCGGGCGGTTCTGGCTGATTCGACCAACTACGCGCGCACCGACCCCTCGGTACAGGTACAGCAGCAGCAGCAGTTGGTGATTCTTGGCATGGCCGGAAACTACCCAAAGCCCAGTCGAGCAGCAAGAACTTTTTTTTCGGGGCCCGCTCTTGATCCCAACAACAGCGCCCACGTCAGCGCTCGACGGGGTGAAAACCCCCGCGAGAGACAGCGACCGCGATATCCTCTCACTGGAGCATGACCTCCGCGAAACGAACCGAAACCGATGACTTCACCCGACTCCATTACCGCCCTGCTAGAGCGTGCTGAGGACTGCCTCCAGCAGGGCCGTGAGGGGGAGTTTGAGGCCATCAAGGGCGAGCTGGAGAGCCGAGAGGACGAAGCGGCCTTCGGCGACCTGATCCTCATCGAGCATGCCTTCCGCTACTCGAAGGCCAAGGCGGCCGTCGATGAAAATCCACACGACCCCGGTGCGTGGCACCGATGGATCGACACCTTGCGACGTGCTCACAGGGCTCCCGAGGCAACAGCGGCGCTGCATCGTGCAATCGATGCATGCCCGAGCGAGGCCATCTTCTCAACCCAACTCGTCGAGCGGTATCTCGGTGCCCGCTGCTACGTGCAGGCTCTCGCTGAGCTGAACCGTGTCTTGGAGACCAGCCAACGGAATGCTCGACTTCTGCGCATGAGGGCGGAGATTGCGGTTCGAATCCACGCCGATGATGCGCATGAGGCGGTCGCTGAGGCCTGGGATGCCGAGCCTCAAGCATGGCCGACGCTGCACAATCTTATGCTCCGATCTGGCGGCCTCGCCGAGGTCGAGCGCCGACTCAAAGACCTGCTCGGTCATTCCGACCAGCCGCTCTTTGTACAGGGCGCGCTGGGCCGACTCGCGCTGTGGAGGGGCCGAACTGCCGAAGCCCAGGCTGCCGGCGATGCCCTGCTTGCCGAATACCCCGACGCCGTTGAGGGTCTCTTTTTGGTTGGGGCGAGCCGGGCACTGGGCGACATGCCGGATGCAAAGGCGCCGCTCGAGCAATGCCTCGCGCGGCTACAACCAAGATCGGGATGGGTCGAGCGATCGGCTGTACACGGGTGGCTCTCTGAAGTCGCAGTACAAGAATCGGACCTCGAGCGTGCGCTCCACCACGCCGACCTCGCGATGTCCTCGGCCGAATTCTACAGCGCCAACGCCCTGCTTCAGCGACACCGTGTCATCCTGATGCTGGAGGCGCAGAAGCGGAAGCCTGCAAAGCGATCAGGAGAGAAGAAGCGCCGCAGCGTCTGGGCGAGAGTGGTGCGCTGGATGACTCCCCTCGTGGAGAATGTGGTCTCCTCGTCCGTGAACCCTCGCTGGCGTCCCGCAGTCGCCAACTATGGGCATTTCTGCGACTCAGGCCCGGCGAACTGGGACAGCAGCAACGAGAACTTCGCCGAGATGCTGGACCACATACACGCACACATCGGCGGTAACCGCTCCTCAATTCCGACTTGGAACAGCGACACGGACGGCCTGCTCATCATCCCTTCCTCGATCTCGACCCACATCGACACCCGCTCCGTTCAGCAGCACCTGCGTGCGCTGCCTGTAGAGGCGGTGATTGAGGAGTTCAATGCGCTGGCGCAGGCGCATCCCGACAACCCAGAGGTGCACACCTATGGCGGAGAAGTGCGGGTGTGGGCCGGTCACTACGCGGCCTCCGAGGACTCCTTTCGCACCGCACTCCAGGGTTCGTTCACCACCATCTGGTCTTGGATCGGTCTCGGTGCAGCGCAAGGACTTCAGGGCCGGCTGAGGGAGGGTTTGGCGACGTTTCAGGAGGGCTACGAGGCCACCGATTTCGAGGGCCCATCTGTCTTCGTTTACCGCGGAGAGTTTCATCGCCGCTTGGGAGATGTTGAAGCGGCACGGCGGGACCTCGACCTCGCCATCCAACACAAGCCTCAGCGCGTGAGTGCCTGGATAAATCGCGTGCTCCTGGATGCCGATATGGGCGATGAGAGTCCGATGGCGCTGATGGCGACCGCAATGAAGCGAAGCAACCCGGGACTATGGTCTGATGCGGCCGATGTCGCTGGATCCGACCCCCGAGATGCGCAAGCTCACCGGGCGATCTTGGAGGCATGCTTGACCCTGATGAGAGGAAACCGCTCCTCCCAGATTTTCACCTACCTGCTGCCCGATGGCACCCTTCGTTTCGCCGCTTGGCGTGCCGAAGATGCGCCGACTGCGCTCGCTCTACGCTATGGCATGCCGACGGGAGCTTAGGTCGGCCCTTGGCTCACCAAACGCCCCCGCGCGACTGGGAACACTCGCAACCTTCTGCTAACGTACCGCCGGGGAGGGTTTCGTGAGTCTGAGGCTGATGTGCGTCATTTTGAGCGTGCTGGTCGGCTGTTCGTCCGAGCCGGAGAAGCCCAGCAAGCAGCCCACGCTCGAGGACTCGGGCGCCCCTGTTGAAGCTGAACCTCCACCTTCGGTCTGCGGCGATGGTGTCGTCGATGACGGAGAACTTTGCGACGACGCCGGCGAGTCCGAGACCTGCGACGACGACTGCACTCCCGCCGCGTGCGGAGACGGCAAACTCAACGCCGCCGCCGGCGAAGAGTGCGACGACGCCGGCGAGTCCGAGACCTGCGACGACGACTGCACCCCCGCCGCGT
>CAZKOI010000076.1:8462-12144 GCA_964554315.1 uncultured Enterobacterales bacterium
GGCGAGTCCGAGACCTGCGACGACGACTGCACCCCCGCCGCGTGCGGAGACGGCAAACTCAACATCGCCGCCGGCGAAGAATGCGACGACGCCGGCGAGTCCGAGGCCTGCGACGACGACTGCACCCCAGCCGCGTGCGGAGACGGCAAACTCAACGTCGCCGCTGGTGAGGACTGCGACGACGCCGGCGAGTCCGAGACCTGCGACGACGACTGCACCCCCGCCGCGTGCGGAGACGGCACCCTCAACGTCGCCGCCGGTGAAGAATGCGACGAGCCGAGCACAGAGTGTCTCGATGACTGCACTGTCAGGGTCGGAATGTGTCACACCACTACACCCTGGGAGGTCATCGCGCCGTCGCTCTACGATCACGCGCTTGCCGGGCGGGTTCCAACTCCACCGAGTGGATACCTTGATCCGACCTGGTCGTCGCCAACCCCAGAGTTCATCCTCCACAATCTGAGACCGGATGAACGGACCGTTGATTGGGTCGATGGGGCTGAAGACTGTGCTACCCCCTCGTTCTGGAGCTCTGAGAGGGTGACACTGGGTGCCTCCGTGGTGAGCGGTGACGGCGCCACACACTGCCGTGTCCAAACCAGTCCTACACGCCTCACCGACACAGGGCTCTACCTCATGAACCGCGCGCGCCCTCTGAACAGTGAGCCCGTCACCGGTGAGCCCGCATGGATATCGATGCGGTTCCCGATTCCGGCGGGGCACCGGGCCACCTCGTTCACCTACACGGTCAACTGGGCTCGGCTCTTCGGGAGCCATCCCGAGGGGTGTACAGGCACCGATGTGAGCCCGTCGGGCGAGTGTCAGCGCGCTGCACTCGCCGACGGCGAGTCATGGGACGAAGAGGTCCCACCTGGTCTCTTCTTGCTGTGGGCAAGGAGCAGTGACTGCACCGGCTGGGAGATCACGGGCCCGCACGAACCGGCAGGAACGGTCAGCTGGTCAGGCACCGAGTCCTTCACGGTCGACGTCCCCGAGTCGCTTCGTGAGGTCGATGAGCTCGCGGTTACCCTTCTCGTCTACCACCAGTACCCCGGGGGCTGCGAGGGGACCTACTGTGTCGAGGCCAGGACCACACACAGCAACCTGGGATTCACCGGGGCAAGGCTGACCACAGAGGAACCCTTCGACCCGACTGACGAGCCTGCCTGGGACCACCCTCGCCTGTTCGGAGACAACGCCGTCTGGGCCGAGAAGCTGGCCAGCTTCGACGGACTCTCCTGCAGCGGCGCACCCGACTGGTCTGAGGGCTCTACATGGGGCGGACTGATGAACGTGCGGAACACGTGGGATGAGCTCACCAAGGGCGGCGCAGAGTGCCTCGCCGAGGTTCCCGACTCAGTATGGGACATCGCCGACGCTCAGGCCTACCTGGACGGCTCTGCCGCTGGGGCCTTTGATGTGACCCGCGCGGTCAGGATGCTTCACCTCATTCGAAGAGAGCGAGCCTGCCGAGATCTAGACCGGCTCACGTGCCACCACGACCTCGAGGAGATCGATGCACTCGCGGCGGCCATGATCGAGGTTGAGATGGCCCGAATCGATGAGGTCGTCTGGAGTTCGTTTGGCTTCGACTTTGACCTCCGAACGAGGGAGCCCATGCGGGTCTACACCATCCTGGCCGATGTGCTCTGGGATGATCTCTCCGCCGACGAGCACGCCCTCATTCTCGAAATCACCGGCGAACGCATCGATGCTTACCTCGATCAATTTCACGAGGTTCATTGGTCAATCTACAACGGCAACAACTGGACTCCTGTGCTCGCAGAGGGCGCACTTCACTGGGCCATCACCTACTTCTATGAGGACGAGAGAGCCCCGGAGGTGGCCTGGAGAGCCCTTGAGTCCCTGTGGCTCCACCGCAGTCAGTACCTCGACGATGGCGTGTACGCCGAGGGCCTTCTGATGTACAGCCAGGTCTCGTTTGATCCTCTGATCACGATCTCGCAGCTCACAGAGGCGGCCTTCGACATTCGCCTGGACAGCATTCCATGGGAGCGAATGGACGACTTCTCCCGGTGGGCGTTGGCTTTCATGGCGCCCGATGGCTCGACGATCGACTTCGGGGACTCGTGGTCCAAGCGCGGGTGGGGAACACTCATGCCGCTGCTGGCTCACATGGCGGATCCAGCGGATCTCGGGCTCACCCTGAGTCCCGATCCCTGCTTCACCCACCAGTTTTTTAGCAACAAATACTACTTTCATGGCCTCAACGATCCGTGGACCATCCACCCCGCGATGGCGCAAGACTGGCCCTCTGTGGTCAGCGACTGCGCAGATATCGACGGCATGCTCCCGGACGGCGTCGAGGTGAACGTCTGGCCGGAGGGGGGCTGGGGGAGCGCACGGGTGGGGCTGCCCGGCTCCACCGCCATCGCCGCTTCGGCTTCATCGACCGCGCCCTCGAGGTTCATTCAGGCCGACCAAGTCATGCTCGCGGTGAGCGCCATCCCCAACACCGCATCCCACACAGAGATGGACTTTGGCACGGTCATTTGGGCCCCATTCGGGAGCCGGCTGCTCTGGGACTTTGGGTACGGAACGCTTCATGGAAATCGATATCAGACCGAGCCCGACTATCCCCCAGACCAAAACCCAACCGGCCACAGCACTCTGGTGGTGCCCGAAGCGTTGCTCGCGGGAGATCCTTCGACCAACACCAGCCAGATCGATGGAAGAGACGGCGAGATATCCATCGAAAGCGTGGCTGGGCACGACCTCATTGTGCTCGATGGAAGCCGGGTCTACGGGCGAGACGATCCCGACCTGGGGTGGCTTGAGCACTTTGATCGGACCATCCTCGCCCTAGAGAGCGGGCACATCGTCATCATGGATGACTTCTCGGTTCGAGCAGACCGCCCCGATGCGCGGGTGTCAGAGTACTGGTACACCTACCCCGAGGAGCCGGGCTTCGACATCGGTAGCTGCCGCCATCAAGACAAGTGGGTGGATCGGATGGTGTCGGAGACGTCCGTCGATCTCGTCGCGGCATGCTCAGGCCTCGACGACCAGCCCTCCGAGTCTGCGGGGCGAATGGTCGCCACAGCACTCCATCCCGGCCAATTCATCGATCACGGCGACATCAGCTTCATCAACCGCCTGGACGATCTGGTCACGCGCTCCCGCATCGTGTGGGAGCCCGACGCGCCGGTTCGACAGGACCTGCGCCTCTTTGCCCTCATCGCCGAGACGTCGCCGGAGCATCTGCCTGCTGCGGAGTGGGTGTGGGTGGAGTGCGACGATGATGCGTGCGCAGAGCTCAGGCTCGACGACGACCTCGCCCTGACACTCCACTTCCGTCATGATGGGCTGGGGTACAGCGTCGTGGACCTCTCTACCGATTAACCCCTCAGCCCCGGTGTACCCCATGCCCAAACTCTCCCGCTCCTTATGGTGGTTGACAGCCTGCCTCCTCTGGACCTCCGCCTGTTCCTCAAAGAGCACGCCCGAACGCGAAGGCTCGAGCCTCGACACAGGGAGCGGAACGGGCGCACCTCCCTCTGGAGATTACGAGGGAGACGAGCCCGGAGAGTGTGCCGACGGAGAGGACAATGATCTCGATGGTCTCGTTGACTGCGCCGACACCGACTGCGAAGGGGCCCCCGACTGTCAGCATGCCGACGCCGATTCAGACGCGGACACCGACGCGGATGCCGATGCCGAC
>CAZKOI010000077.1:0-11987 GCA_964554315.1 uncultured Enterobacterales bacterium
GTGCGGGCCGGCGTGACCGTCGGCGTCGGCGTCGGCGTCAGCGTCGGCGTCGGCATCGGCATCGGCGGTCACGGGGTAACAGTTGCCATCGTCTTGGAGTTGGTACCCGTCGGGACACTCGCTGGGGTAGCAGTTTCCGTCGTCCTCCAAGACGTAACCAGGGTCACACTCGACATCGGCCTTGCTGGAGCAAGCGACGAGCGCGAGAGAGATGAGCAGAGAAGTATTGGGCATGAGGCTCTCCAGTGTCTGAAGACTGACTCGGATTGCAGGCGGACGCAACATAAAAAAACCCCTCAAGGGTTTGCCTTGAGGGGTCTCTGCGAGCGCGTTTTGTTCGCTCAGGACGGGGGTGGACCGCCGCCCTCGGGTGCGCAAACACCATCACCGAGGCCGGTCTCGCAAACCAGGCCCTCAGGGCAATCCGCGTCGGTGCTGCACGCAGGGACACAGAAGCCGCCGTCGCCGGTGCCCGATAGGTCTTCGAGGCAGACGCACCCCGCCGCTGCCCCGGGCACACACTCGGGATCGCAGTCCTCGTCGGTCTCGCAGGAGTCGAGCGGTGGCTCTTCATCCGGGGGAGCACCATCAGCGTCCGCGGGTGGACCTTCGTCGGCGGGCGGGCCTTCGTCAGCGGGAGGACCGCTGTCGGCGTCGGTGTCGGCGGGTGGGCCTTCATCAGCGGGCGGGCCTTCGTCAGCGGGAGGACCGCTGTCGGCGTCGGTGTCGGCGGGCGGGCCTTCGTCCGCGGGCGGGCCTTCGTCCGCGGGAGGACCGCCGTCAACGTCGACGTCGACATCGACATCAGCGTCGATATCGCCGCCCTCATCAGGGGGCGGACCTTCATCGGGAGGCGCGCCGTCGGCATCGAGATCATCGCTCTCCACCGCGGGTACGCACTCACCCTCGGCCGTCAGCGCCTCGTCGTCACCGCAGGGAAAGTTACTGGCGATTTCGTAGCACTCGCCATCAGCAGCACGGCCGTAGCCGTCATCACAAGGGTCCTCCGTGACCTTAGTCGCGCAGGCCGCCACCAGAGCGACGCTCAGCGTGGCGGATATAAGTCCGAATCGATGCATTGCATTCCTCCATGCACCGACAGCATGCACGAGGCATGCGGTGGGTGCAAGAAGGTTCGCGTTTTTCGGTGGACTAGCCAGCGAGCTCAGCGTCAATGATGGCGGTGAACTGCTCAAGGGGAACCGCGCCATTCAAGAAGATTCCGTTGATGAAGAAGGCGGGAGTTCCCTGTACGCCGGCCTTGGTGCCGTCCTCGAAGTCCTTTTGGACCTCCGCTGCTTGAGCGGGGTCCTGGCGGCAAGTGTTCCACTTGGCGAGGTCCAAGCCGAGCGTCGTTGCGTGCTTGGTCAGGTCTTCGTCCGACAGCGCGCGCTGGTTCGACATCAGGGCGTCAAACATGGGCCAGTATTGGCCTTGCTCGCCCGCACAGTTGGCGGCTACCGCAGCCGGGATAGCCCGGTCATGAAAGCTCAGCGGGAAGTCCCGATAGACCATTCGGATCTTGCCCTCATATTTCTCCATCACTTGGTCGATCACGTCCTTCGCTCGCCCGCAGTAGGGGCACTGGAACTCGGCAAACTGAACGATGGTCACAGGCGCGTCCTCGGGGCCGATGAAGGGATCGTCATCGACGGACACGGGAATCCTGGGCATCTCAGGCTTCGGGAGGCTCACCTTGACCGCGTAGGCCGTGTTCAGCTCGGCCATGAAGGCCTCGAAACGCTCGGCAAAACCCCGTCTCTGGATCTCCCCAACGATGGCAGGACGGACCTCCTCGAGGGATTTTCCGCCCATTCGTCGAGCCATCACCTTGTAGAAGGTCTCGACCTCCTCGTCGGTGGGTGCTCCGACCTTGTCGTTCACTTCGGCCTTGAGGAGCGCCTGGACGTCGTCGAGCCCTCTCTTCTTCGTCTCTGCCTCGAGCACTTTCTCCGCGATCATGGCGTCCAGCCCTTGGCTGCGCGCCTCGTAGGCCGAGGTGACGTACTCCGCCTCCAGCTTGATGAGCTCGGTCTTGATCGCGTCGTCGAGTACCGTGTTGGTAATCTCACCCCCTGACCAGGTAGCGACCACTTGGGTGGGGGGCTCCGTCGAAGCGGCCTGAGCCGGGGTGTCGGCTGCGGTCGGAGAGGTGTTGCAGGCGACCAGGAGAGTCAGGAAAGAGAGTAGGCGCATGGTGTTTCCTTGGGGCTCAAGCCGATGAGCTCTCGCCGCCGTCGATGCGGATCACGTTCATGTTGATCCATTGAGTGCCGGGCCGCGAGAGGTCCGCGATGGCGCGAGCCACATCACCCGGCTGGGTGAGTCTGTCATGGGGATTCTTTGCAATTGCCTTTGCGACCAAGGCCTTCGCGCCTGGGATCTTCGCGAGAGCCGGGGTCTCTGTGACGCCGGCCATGACCGCGTTCGCGGTGATCTTGCGGTCGCTAAGTTCGCGGCCCAGTTGCCGGACATGGGCCTCAAGAGCGGCCTTCGCCGCGGACACCGGACCGTACTGGGGCCACGCCTTTTCGCTTCCTTCCGAGGTCATGGCAAAGATTCGGCCCGGTCCAAGTACATCGGCTTGGACGAGATCTTGGGTCCAGTAGACGAGGCTGTTGGCCATCACGTCCATCGTCATCTCAAGCTGCCTTCGAGTCACGCCTTCACGATCGTCCGACGGAATCAGGGGAGCGAGGGTCCCGAAGGCGAGGGAGTGCATGAAGACCCCGATCCGCCCGCCAGACCCGGCGACGAGTTCTCGAACCGCCGACACCGTCGCTCTACGGAACGTATCGTCGGCAGCGTTGCCGTTGAAGAAGTGGATGTCCCGCCCGGTCCTCGAGAGTGCACGACGCAGCTCGTCGACTGCGGGCATGGTGCCCCGCCGGTCGAGGTGCACGCCCAAGATGTCCCAGCCATCGTCGGCCAGGGCTTGAGCCGTGGCCGCGCCAAAGCCCGAAGAGACGCCCAAGATGAGCGCCCACTTTCGGTCCTCGGTCATTACTGGGCTGCGCCCTCGGCAGCAGCGGGAGCCTCAGTGGCGGCCGGCTCGCTGGCCTTGGCGGCCTCCACAATCGTTGCGCCACCCTTGATTTCCTCGATGTAGGCCTCGGCAAGCTCTTGGCCCAGGGCGCCTTCGATCTGCTCTCGGACTTCATCCAGCGGAATCTCCTCGCGCTTGTCCTCGACCTTGATGATGTGCCAGCCAAAGCGCGTCTCGACCGGTGCTGTGATGGTGCCCTTTTCGGCTGCGAAGGCGGCGTCGGCGAACGGGCCGACCATGTCAGACTTCTTGAACCACCCCAGTGACCCGCCGTTGGTCTTCGAGCCAGGGTCCATGCTGTGTGCCTTCGCCAACTCGACGAAGTCAGCACCGCCATCGAGCTTGCCCTTAATTTCCTTTATCAGCGTCTCCTCCTTCACGAGGATGTGGCTGGCCTTGACCTGGGGACGGGCGTACTGGACCTTGTGATCGTCGTAATAGCCCTTGACCTTCTCTTCCGTGGTGCGCTCCTTCACGACCGCTTCGATGAGCGACTGTGCCATGGCTGAGCGCGTCGCCAGCGCGATGGTGGTCTGGAGCTCAGGAGTCTCGTGGAGGTTTCGCTTGAGGGCCTCGCGGTAGAGGAGCTCTCCGATGACCAACTGCTCTTGAAGCTGGCCCATTTGTCCGGTCATCTCGAGCTGCTTGCGCATCCGCTCGGGCATTTGGTTGATCATTGCGTCGACCATGCCTTGTGTGATGGGGTTCCCATTCACCGTGACCAGCGTGGCTCCGGAAGCGGGGATCTCCCCGGGTGCGGCGGTTTGGCCCGCTGTGCCGTTGGCGCAGCCGAGTGTCAGGAGAGCAAGGATGAGTGTTGAGCGCATGGGTCCTCCGCGCGGATTGAACCGCCGCCTTAACTCGGCACCCGTGCATCGCAATCCGCGGTTATGCGGAGTGTATGCAGACGCTGGACTTTCGAGACCATCGCCGAGTGCTCGGCGCTAACCGCTATGTCTATGCCGTGGTCTCTCGGCGTGTCGGTGGACTGAGCATCGGCATCAACCTCAACCCAGATAAGGCGTGCAACTTTGCTTGCCCCTATTGCCAGGTGGATAGGACGGTGCCCGGCGGCCCACGAATGATCGACCTCGCGGTGCTGGCGGAGGAGCTCGATGCACTGCTCACCATGGTGGCTGGCGGCGATCTCTGGGATCACCCCCCGTTCAACACGGCCGCGTCGGCTCATCGGCGCGTGGGCGACATCAGCTTCGCAGGAGACGGCGAGCCTACCGCTGCGCCACATTTTGCTGAGGCCATTCAGACCGTCGCCGATGTTCGGGCTCGATTTGGATTGAACGACGTCCCGCTGACCTTGCTGACCAACGCCACACGCTTTCACATCGACTCCGTGGTGGAAGGGCTCGAGGTGCTTCGACGCGCGGGTGGTCAGATCTGGGCCAAGCTCGATGCAGGTACGGAGGCGTGGTTTCGGCGTGTGGACGCAACCAGCATTCCCTTTGAGCGAGTCCTCAAGAACATTCGCTGGGCTTGCGAGCGGTACGATGTGGTGCTCCAGAGCATGTTCCATGCCTTCGGCAACGAGGGGCCGACCGATGAGGAGATCATGGCCTGGGCCCGATGCATCGAGCACATCATGGCGGGAGGGGGCACGCTCTCTGGGGTGCAGGTCTACACGGTCGCGAGAGCGCCGGCCGATCCGACCGTTGTTGCCCTTCCACAGGAACGGCTCCGATGGATAGCGGAGCAAGCCCGCGCCAAGGGTGTATCCACCTCCGTTTACTGAACGGGCCAGATAGGAGGGCCGGGCTCCTCGTCAGGAGGGTCCGCTCGGTCCCAAGACTGCATCTGCCGTTCGAGGGCCCGATAGAGGGCATCTTCGAGGACCTCCTCACGGCGCCATCGGGCGACCTTGCGTCGGTTTCGTCGCCGGACAGTGAGCCAGGCGAGCGGCACGAGCAGTGCACCGAGTCCCCACCACACGCCCTCGCTCATGAGGGGCGCGAGGTGCAGGGGCGAGTCCCGAAGGCGGGCACGCCAAGCCGCCTCGATGTCGTCAACCCCGTCCCCTGTGGCGATGCGCATCGCCGGTGCGAACGGTGTGCCCCTCGCCATCTCGGCAACCAAGGTCTGCAGTGCAGCTTGGCCGTAGGTATTTCGCAGATAGGCGACAAAGTCGGCCGACTGCGCATAGGCGAGCTGAGCGCGAAGGGCACCTCTTGGAAACCCGCGCGACAGCTCAAAGAGGCTCAGCAGGTTGTCTCCAAGGATGCCGCTTGCCAAGGTCGCGGTGGTCTCGGCGCTGTACTCGCCCGCCATGAGCTGGGCAACGCCCTCTTGGAGCCACTGAGGTACCGGGCGTCGTCCGAATGCACGTCCGAGCAGGATGTGGGTGAGCTCGTGTCTCAGGACGGTCTCAAGCGGCTCCTTGGCGTCGCCGCGAAGCTCGGGAGCGCGAAGAAAGACCCAGCCGCGATGTGGCCATGCTGTGCCGTCGGCCCACGCAGGGACCCGCCCGGGCTGAAGCGCTGCAAAGCGCTCATCTGTCGGGGCGATGACGACGTGGATGCGGTTTCCGACGGCGAGGTTGAGTGCCTCTGCGAGCCTCGGCAGGTCGGCGGCGATGTGGCGCGACAGACGCAAGGCCGTAGGTCTGTGCGCGCTGTCCGCGTAGACAATGGCCATGGGCGATTCGACCTCAACCCAGTCCGCAGGGATGGGCGGTGGCTCCGCAGAGTACACGACGGGGTCGGCCGGAGCAGCCCGCATCTGAGGGGTCGCTGCCAGCGCATCGTGGGCGGGCATGAGCCAGAGGAGGAGACCAAGCAGTAAATGGGCCATGGGCTTGAAAACCCGCCGCTTGAGCCCGCCATTCCTTGGCCCATCGGTTAGCCACCCCCCCATGGCGGTCGTCGAGAAATGGTGGCACGACAAGGGCTTGGTCTCTGCCGTCGTGGTGGGGTTCATCATTCGCATGGTACCTGTGCTGGTCTGGATTGACAGCTGGGGGTGTGCGCGAGACGAGTGTACCTATCTTGGGCTCGGTCGGAAGATTGTCTCTGGGCAAGGTATGGTGGGCTCCGCAGGGTGGCTCTGGGCACCGGGCTATCCCATGATTGTCGCGCTCCACCGCTGGCTGACCGACTACGGTACGGCCACCAAGGTGACACAGATGGTCTGTGCGGCTGTCTGCACGGTCCTGGTCTATCGCCTCGCCCGACGTCTTTGGGCGGATCAAGGTGACCCAGGGTCGCGACGGGTCGGGCTGACCGCGGCTTGGATGTACGCGCTCAGTCCCCACCTGGCTTTCTTCGCGATGAGCCTATGGAGTGAAGTCATCTACGGGATGATCTTGCTGTTCCTTCTCCTGGCGCTCGACAAGGCGCGAGTGGCCCTCGACGGGGAGGGGACGGCGTGGCTTCGGGGGGCTGCTCTGGTCGGTGTTTTGGCCGGTGTTTGCGTGCTCTTTCGCGGTGTTGCGACCTACATGGTGCCCATTTTCGCCTTCACGGTGCTGTGGCGGAGGCTGACTCGCGGTCGGGCTTGGCAGCAGGCGGGTGTGCTTGTGGTCGCTGCGGGACTGACGATCGCCCCCTACAGCATCTACATCTCAAAGAAGATGGACGCCTTCATTATCTCGGACCGCACGCTGGGCCAGATGATGTGGCTGGGCAACAACGACTTCGCGCCCATTACCTTTGACTATGGGAACGGCCAGCTTTCTCAGCGTGCCTTTTCGCGGCACACCCAGCAGGGGCGTGGGCGGTGTGCGGACCGCAAGAAGACCATCGAGCGCGACACCTGCGAGACGCAGGCGGGTAAGGAGTGGATCCTCGCCAATCCGACAGAGTTTGTGTCGAGAATGCCTCTCCGCGTCGCACAGATGCTCAACCCGCACTCGCTGATGACCCGGCACTTGCGCTGGGGAAACTGGCGGGGACTGCCTCAATGGCTCGACGAATTTTTGATCTTGGCTCAAGCCGCGAGCGGCCTGTTTGTGATGATTGGTGGCGCTCTCGCGCTGGTTGCCCGTGGTCGAGGAGGGCACGGGCTGGTCACGGGTCTAATCCTGGTCTACCACTGCGCAGCCATTGCTGCGCTTGCCGGCTTGTCCCGGTATCGGGTTCCCCTTGAGCCCCTCCTTATGGTGTACGGCGCGGGCCTGATCGCGCGGCCCGATGCCATCTGGCAGGGCCTCAAGGCCGAGCGCTGGCGGATGCTCCTTCTTGGTCTTGTGATGATCTGGGTGATACCGCTCACCCTCTGGTTTTTACCCGCGGGGTGGACATGGTGGCGTTCCTGGTAGCACTGCTCGCTTGCACGAGCTCGAATTCGGAGATCAGTCTGGGCGATGCCGCTCGACCCGATGTCATCATGGTGAGCATCGACACGCTGCGTGCCGATCACCTGAGCAGCTATGGGCACAGCCGTCCGACCAGCCCGTTCTTGGATGGACTGGCCAGTGCCGGCACGCGATTCGATCACGCTCGCAGCAACAGTCCCTGGACGCTACCGGCGCACCTGACGATGCTCACCGGCCAGCTCCCAGTGACCCATCAGGTCACCGATGACCACCTGGCCCTCGACCCCTCTGTGCGTGTCCTACCTGAGGTGATGAAGGAGGCGGGGTATGCCACTGGCGCCTCGGTAGCGACGCTGTATGTGTCTCGAAAGTTTGGCTTTGAGCGGGGCTTTGATTTCTTCGACGACCACGGAATTGACAACGAGAAGAAGAACCTCAGGGGTGAGGTAGTGGCCTCGGACGTGATCGGTGAGGCGGTCGAGTGGATCGAGAGCCTGGAGGAGGGCAAGCCTTTCTTCCTGTTCTTGCACTTCTATGATGTGCACTACCACTATGATCCACCGCCGCCGTTCGACACCCAGTTCGACCGGGCCCCCGCGAAGACGGACCGGCGTTTCAAGAACTACTATCGGCACAAAAAGAACCCGCTGACGGAGAAACAGAAGGCGCATCAGCTCGCGCAGTACGATGAGTCCATCGCCTACGTCGATGCTCAGCTGGCAGCGCTCCACAAGCGGCTTGAGGAAGCCGGTCGAAAGCAGCGTTGGGTGGTCACCTCGGACCACGGAGAAGAGTTTGGTGAGCGGGGGAGCTGGGGCCACGCACACACGCTCTATGCAGAGCAGCTTCGGGTGCCTCTCATCGTGTCGGGTCCTGGCTTACCCTCGGGTGTTGTTGTCGAGGAGGCGGTTGGCATTCAGGACATCGCCCCCACCATTAGCTCGTGGGTGAACCAGTCGCTCAGCGAGGCGGATGGGATCGACCTCAACCCGGCCATGGCTGGCGCTCCGGTTCCGGCCCGACCCTTTCCCGCGGAGACCTTCCGCTTCAAGACGCGCCGCATCAGTCTCTACGAGAACGGCCAGCGCATCGAGTGGGACCTTATGGCGGACCGAAAGGAGGTCTTTGCCTCGGACACGGACCGCCTCGAGGTGACCGACATCGCTTCATCCGACCCGGAGAGGGTAGCGAGCCTCGCGCAGCGTGCGGAAGAGGTCTTTGGGCGGCCTTGGACCGCTTCGCAGGACGGTGCGTTGAGCGTCAAGAAGGGCGTCGTCCTGCGTAATGGACCCTCCGCCCATCAGGAGGTGTCGGCGGGCGACGTGTTTCAGGTCCTTCCGTATGACGCAGAGACGTCCTTTACGCCGACGGATGGCGGAGGCGTGTTGGGGCCCTGGCGCAGCACCTCGCCGCCGACGGGTGACGCGCCGCTTCAGTACAATTCGACGGCCAAGACCGCCGGAATTGAGCTCAGCGACGAGACGCGTAAGCTGCTCGAGCAGCTGGGATACATGCAGGCAGAGGACGAGTAGCGCCGATTTCGCGGGGCCTCAGGACGTGCGGGCGTAGTTGGGCCAGACGCCGGGCTCGACGTGCTCATAGACCAGGGCCGTTTGCATGCGAGCCACCTCGGCTCTCGTGGTGAACGCGTCCAGGGCTAGGTCTCTGAGGTGACTCGCATCCCGCACCGCGACGTGAACCAGGAAGTCGTTTTCACCGCCCATGTGGTAGACACTCACCACTTCCTCAAGGGTCAGCAGGTGGGCGCGGAAAGTCTCGACGAGATCCCGGGAGTGCTGGGCCAGCTGAACAGCCACGAAGGCCTGCAGGCCAACACCGAGCGCACTGGGGTCAACGCGAGCACTAAAGCCCGTGAGGATGCCTCGCTCTGTCAGTCGGCGGACGCGCTCCAGGCACGAAGAGGGGGCAAGACCGACACGTGCAGCGAGCTCCTTGTTGGAGATCCGCGCATTCTTCTGGAGAGCCTGAAGGATCGCGTCATCGATTCGGTCAAAGGAGACTTTTTCCATAATAATCCCAATTTAATTCGATGGAACAAAGTCATAACGAATCATAAACTGTAGTTCTAACAATAATCAGAATGAGGTTCGATATGGGTCCCGATACAGTAGCGGTTCACGGCGGACGGGATGACTTGGGCGAGGCTCACGTTCCACCCATCGATCTGTCGACCACGTATCGAACGCCTGACCTTCCTACGGCCACAGCCTCAATCGACGCAATGGCGGGTGGCGGTGAGCCGACGGGCTCGAGCATCTACCAGCGCTTGCATAATCCCACCGTAGACCGGTTTGAGCGCGCGCTGGCTCAGTTGGAGGGCGCCCACTGTGCGGTGTCGTTTGCTTCTGGAATGGCGGCCGTGACGGCTGCGCTGCTGGCCGCAAAGATGGTCGGCAGCCATGTGGTTGCGGTGCGGCCTCTCTATGGGGGCACGGACCACCTGCTCCAGTGCGGTCTCCTTGGGCTGGACGTGTCCTGGGCCACACCGGACACCGTTGCTGAGCACATTCGCGAGGACACGGCTCTCGTCATCTGCGAGACACCGGCCAACCCCACCCTGCAGCTCATCGATATCGAGGCTGTGGTACAGGCGGCCGGTGACGTCGCGGTCATGGTGGACTCGACGTTTGCGACACCGGTCCTGCAGCGACCGGTGGCTCACGGAGCCGCCATTGTTCTGCACTCGGGCACCAAGTTCTTAGGGGGGCATGGAGATGTCATGGCGGGGGTGTTGGCAACCGACGCCATGTGGGGGGCGCGGCTTCGCCAGGTTCGAATATTGACCGGCGGAAACCTCCACCCAATGGCGGCGTACACGCTGCACCGCGGACTTCAGACGTTGCCGATTCGGGTGCGTGCGGCTCAGGCCAATGCTCAGATTCTCGCCGAGCGGCTCGCGGCTCACCCCGCCATAGCCCGTGTTCGGTACCCCTCCCTGCGAGGGTGCGACCCTCAGGGGCTCCTGGGACGCCAGCTTTCAGGGCCGGGAACCATGATCGCGGTCGACCTCGAGGGCGGATACGAGGCGGCTCGCTCCGTTATGGCCGATGTGTCGCTCTTCACACCCGCTGTCAGCTTGGGCTCGACCGACTCGCTCATTCAACACCCTGCAGGGCTGACCCATCGCATCGTGGGCGAGGAGGCTCAGGCGGAAGGAGAGATCGGTCCAAGCTTGTTGCGGCTGAGCGTTGGTCTTGAGGACGTTGACGATCTCTGGGCTGATCTCACCCAGGCGCTTCGCCGGTCCGAGCCTCTCGCGGCCAAGTGAGCTACGGTGTCGGCTGCTCACAGGGAGGTCGTCATGCTAACGATTGGGGGGGCTAGCCTAGCGACGTTGCTGGGGTTGATGGCCTGCTCGAACAAGCTCGATGAGGCGGCGGGATCGGATACCGGAGAACAAGTCCGTGATGTGGACGCCGATAGCGATGCGGATGCCGACGTGGACGCGGACGCTGACGGCGATGCGGATGCCGACGGGGATGCGGACGCCGACGGCGATGCGGATGCCGACGGCGATGCGGACGCCGACGGGGATGCGGATGCCGACGGGGATGCGGATGCCGATGCGGGCCCCGACCCAGAGGCGGACACCCCCTGCACCTACGAGATGATGGCTTTCTCCGTCTTCGTTGAAGATGCGGATGGTCCCTGCTCTTCTCCCTGTAGTTCGGCCGATTTACTTCGGTTCACCGCGACGTTGAGAAACACGAGCAGCGAGTCCTGCTACCTCGACACGTCGACTGCTTGTGTGGTGGAAGATGTCCGCATCGATGGTGCCGGAGTTCATGGCGACTGGGTCGACACCTACTACCCTGCTTGCGACACCGCAGAGACTCGACACACGATCGGGCCGGGCGGCTCTGTCTCCGAGACGGTGGAGGGTAGCGAGCTCTCGGGTGGGTCGTACGTCGCGACGGCTCACTTCGCCTTCGATACGTCTCTGGCGTTTGGGTCGACAACGTTCAGCGTCGAGTAGGCGGCCAAGGGCACACGGATGACCGCTCGCCGGGCCTGAGTGGACCGACGAGCAACCGGCCTGCTCCCTACTCGGTGATGGTGGCCGTTCCCGTCACGGAGTACTCGATGGACTCCAAGACATAGAGGTCCACGTCGTCGGCGAGCAGCGTCAAGGATGGGTCCGAGGCGGCATCCACGCCGATTTGGTAGGGTGCATCCTCAGTGCTGCAGTCTGATGCACTCACCAAGACCAGGTAAGTCCCATCCTCCATCGCCTCGAACTCGGCTGCAGGACATGACGGCCACGTGTCATCCGACGCGGTGCAGTCGATGTTTCCACCACCCCAAGCCGTTGGGCAGGAGTCTGGAGCCACGATCACGAAGGAGGGTGACGAGGTGTTGGCGGAGTCTAGGACATCGATGGAGACAAAGAGGCTGTCCCCCGTGCTGAGGTCCACGCTCCACACGTCGATGACCTCGCTCGCCCAGTAGTCGTAGTCGCCGTCTACATCCGGAGGAACGCTGCCCTCCTCTTCGGGGGGGACCTCGTCGCCCCAGTCGACATCGACTGCCCCATCGGAGTCTTCGGCCCCGCCGTAGTAGCCGTAGTCGCGGTAGCCAACCAGAGTACAAGGCAGGCTGTCGAGGCCGATGAAGCCAGAGGCATGGGTGTCGAACGTACCCCAGCCATCTTCGTCG
>CAZKOI010000078.1:0-11916 GCA_964554315.1 uncultured Enterobacterales bacterium
CAAGTCTATGAGCTCTCGACCCGCCATCTGGACATCCGTACTGATGGCGGGTTGCTCGTATGGAGAGGAGCCCCTTCACTGGTCGGAAAAGATGAGCCCCAGCGGCGCCTGCTGGGAGGTCAACCTGGCCGACGGCTTGGACGAGACATCCACCGACGAGCTGCACAACCTGTTTGCGTGCCTGAATAAGACCGGAAATTTGGCCGCGCTAACACCTATCGATGCCGTGATGGACACGCCGAGCCGCACCGGTGAGCCGCTGGGGATCCACGCCGCACGCCTCAACAATGCGCTTCCGACCTCGGGGTACGATCTCCTGGGACTCGTCGGTAAGGCACTTCAGGTTGTGGATCGCTACCATAATGACGCTGGCCTCGTGCTCGAGTCGACTGTCGAGCTTATCTACGGCACACCCTACAGCTCCATCGGGTCCGACTTCAGCCTGGGCACCGAGGCAGCACTCCAGGGCGGCGTGCTGTTGCCTTTGATGCAGACCGCTCGTCCCGCCGCCACATCCCTCCTCGATGCGGGCTCAGCAGCACAAGAGGAAACGCTCACCTGGCTCGACAGCGATCTGCTTGAGGCTGCGACGTGCACGATGGCAGGCGTCATCTACACAGAAGACGAGGCCCTCAAGCCGGTGGGGGAACAACTCATGGGGAACCTCGCACAGGCTTGGCGCCTGTCGAACGTCGCTGGGAACGACGTCTGGTCAGACGCGAGCGGCAGCTCGATTCGAGACCTCTTCACCGCCTTGAGGTTGGGCACCGACGAGAGTTCGATTCGACGGGCACAGCCTATTCTCGCGGAACTCCTCAGCGATGATGCTGTTCAACGACACACGGAGGAAGCGCTCCTTGAGGCCGCATCCGCTGGCCACCTGACTCACCTGCCGACCCAGTTGAAGTACCTGGCCGATGTCAGCTCGGGAGGCATTCCGCTCTCAAGCGGCACCAGTGGCTCCGTGTCGGCGCTGCAGGCGGCAGTCCGATTGATTCATAATGGCAACAAAGAGGTCGACTGCCGGGTTGACCTTCCGCTTGTGCCGGACCTCGAGTTCAGCCTTGGCAATTTATCGGTGTCTATCCTCAGGCGGATGGCCACCATGAATGAGACCGCGGCCGTGGACAGTGTCGACCTGCTGGGGGATGTCTTGAGCTTTGGACTGACCGAGACGGTGCTGGATGCCGTCGTCGCATCCGGAGTTTGTCCGGTGTTCAGTGACCAAATGGTCGAAGACTTGGAGGTACTTGAGCGCCTCAACGACCCGGCCGTCGGCAACCTTGTGGCCGTCATGCATGGCCTGCTGGATGCGGTCTACCGAGAGGGTCAGCATGACCGACTGACTGAAGCCGTCGACCTCATCTCTGTGTTCTACACAGATGGATTGATTCCGCCCGCGGAAGAGGCGCTCCGCGACCTCGCCTCTTCCCGCCTCGCACAGGACCTCTCCGTCATCATTCAAACCGTGATCGACCCGTCAAGTCTGAATGTGGACGCCTGTGACTCAGGGGCAGACCCGCTTGACTTCGCGATGCTCTGGCAGGCTGCCTCCTCAGCGAGCGGAACAGCGGCGGAGGACTCCACCCTGGGGTTCGTCGTCGGTCAAGCGGTCAACAACGAGGCGTTTTGGCACATGATCGCCAATGGGGCGCATCTGGCTGACCAGCCTGAGGCGAGGATACATCAGCTCCCAGAGGTGGTCGTCAACGTGCTCCTTGATGACAGCAATGGCGTGGGATTAGACGCCATTCGACAGACGGTACGCAACGAGAAGCTCTGGAATTCGGCACTCGCCTTGGCGGAGAGCGCTCCGCTGACTGAGGCCATCTCCGCACCCTCCACGGAGGTCGAGGGCCCCCTACCCTTCCTCGCCCGATTGATTCGATCTGAGACCGTCACAGTGATGTTGCAGACGCTGGAACTGCTCCTCGATAGCCTGAGCGACGACTGAGATACCAATCAAGCGCGAGGCCTCAAATGACGGACCAGCAGTACAAAGCGCTCCCGCGGCCGCAAGGCGGCGTGACCCACCGCTACGGCGAGCGCGTGCGGCTGCTCTCGTTCCCCTACGCCATGAGTCTGCTTGAGCGATTGAGCGCGCCCGAGACGGTGCAACCACAGGCAAACCACTTGGTCGAAGCCCTGTACCGCATCCTGCTCAGCGAGGTCGCCAACCAAGTCTTGGCTACGGAGACGGTTGAGTCAGCGACACGCATGGCTCAGTTCACCCCCAAAGGGGTCTACTGCGGCGAGAGAATCGATCGCTCGCAGCGGGTCGTCGTTGTGGATGTCGCCAGGGCGGGCATCCTGCCCTCACATCACTTTTATGAAGGGCTCCACAACGTCATCGACGCAGCATCGCTTCGACAGGACCATGTCGTCGCAAGCCGAACGACCGATGACAACGGTCGGGTCACCGGTGTTGCGCTGGATGGCTCAAAGATTGGGGGCCCTATCGACGACGCGACGGTCATCTTTCCGGACCCCATGGGTGCCACAGGATCAAGCCTCGCAGGAGTCATCGCTCACTACGACAAGGCACTCGGCGGGACCCCGCGAGCGCTCGTCGCTGTTCACCTCATTGTGACCCCTGAGTATGTCACGCGAATGACAGCCCAATTTCCACACCTACACATTTTCGCAATCCGGCTCGACAGAGGCCTCTCCGAGGCATCTGTGCTGGAGACCATGCCGGGCACTCACCCAACGCTTGAGCGTGGACTCACCGACAACCACTACATCGTTCCTGGCGCAGGCGGTGTCGGTGAAGTGCTCAACAACGCATGGATATAGGAGCCACCATGAACCGTCCCGCCCTTCAAGAAGAGAGCCGCTTCAGAGTACTGATCCCGGAGGAGAGCCTTCAGGCACGAATCACGGAGCTCGGCCAGCAGATTCGTCGTGACTTCGGTGAGCGACCTATCGTTTGCATCTGTGTCCTGAAGGGAAGCTTCATGTTCACCGCGGATCTCGTTCGTGCAATCGGGGGTGATATCGAGGTCGAGTTCCTCGGGGTGTCGAGCTACCAAGGGGGCACCCAGAGCACCGGCGTCGTCCAGATCACCAAGGACCTCTCTGCGCCTATCGAGGACAAAGACGTCATCATTATCGAGGACATCATCGATACGGGGCTCACCATGCACTACCTGCTCGACATGCTCGCTGTGCGGCAGCCGCGAAGTATGGCAGTGTGCACGCTGCTCGATAAGCCAGGTAACCGCGAGGTGGAGATGAACGCGGACTACGTAGGCTTCTCAATCCCGGATGAATTCGTGGTTGGCTACGGCCTCGATCTCGCGGAACGCTACCGCAACCTCCCCCACATTGCGGTTTACACGCCGTGAAGCGGGTAGAGACCACACAGGCACCCCCGGCGATAGGGGCCTACAGTCAAGCAGTCGTCCACTCCGGTGTCGTCTATTGCTCAGGCCAGATTGGTCTCACGCCGGATGGAGCCTGGGCCGGCTCGGATGTGCGGACTCAGGCCGTTGCTGCGCTCGCAAACCTTGGGGCCATCCTGAGTGAGGCGGGTAGCAGCCCCAGCCAAGTCCTCCGAGCAACCATATTCCTGGCCTCAATGGACGACTTTGCCATCGTCAATGAGGTCTACGCTGGCTTCTTTGGTGACCACCGTCCCGCTCGTGCCTGTGTCGAGGCAAGCCGCCTTCCCAAAGATGCGCTGGTCGAGATCAGCTGTATTGCCGTCGCCGATCCGCGCTAGATTAGTTGCTCGACGAAGTCTTCTTAGGGCGACGGCGCCGACGAGGGCGCTTCGTAGCTGAGGCGTCCGGCTCAGGAAGGTCGTTTCGAACTGAATGAACGACCGCAAGAAGGTCTTCGCCGTGGTCCGCTACCTGCCAGCGCCGAATGCCGGGAATCGCAACGAGGTCTTCCATGCTTGAGGGTGCAACGCGGGCAATCTCTTTGAGGAGCGTGTTGTTCGCCACTGCCACGGGAGGAAGTCCGCTGGTCGCAACTTTGTTATTCCGCCAATCCTTCAGCGCGTTCAGGTACCGGTCAGCCCCCGGACCCATTCGCGGGCCACGGGGTCGCTCTGCCTTCTGTGGCTCGGGTAGAGGCCGTTCATCCTCAAGCCCCTGCTGCACCGCAGCCACCAGCGCATCGCCATGTCGCTTCACCATTGAAGACCCCCGCCGAGCGTGCTGGCCAAGCTCTTCAACGGTCAACGGCTTGGACTTGGCCACCTCCAGCAAAAAGGCATCGGGGATGAGCTTAAAAGCAGGTCGATTTGCCGCCTTTGCCTTTGTTTTTCGATAGCCCCAGACCGAACGGAGAACGCGCTTTTCGTCGTCACCCAAGAGCTTCGCTCCCTTCATGCGAAGAAAGTCCGCATCGCTATCTTCCCGTCCTGCCCATTCTCGCTTCTCGACGATGGAGAACTCCTCTTCGACGGCCTCCAGCCGCCCACTCCGCTGGAGGTGAATGAGCAGTAGCTCGCGAATCGCGGGCAACCAATGGGTGTCCCCTCGCGCGTAGTCCAAATGCTCGGGCAGAAGCGGTCGCTTGGACCAATCATGACGCTGATATTTCTTGTCAATGGTGTGCCCGAAGAACCGTCCAATGAGGTCAGCGAGGCCCACCTTGTCGAAGCCGAGAAACTGGGAGGAGATCATGGTGTCGAAGACATTGTTGAACTCATAGCCAAAGTCGCGCTTCATTGAGACGATGTCATAATCTGCACCGTGAAGGACCTTAACGGTCTCAGGGTCTGCCATGATCGAGCCCAATGGCGCCATGTCGTTGACTTTCAGCGGGTCGACGATGTAGTCGTTCTCAAGATCGCTCAACTGTATGAGACAAACCTTCTCACGAAATGAGTGAAACGAGTCCGCCTCCGTGTCGACTCCTACCACCCTTGCGACCCGGAGACGCTCAACAGCGGCGACGAGCGCTGCGTCATCCTCAATCATGATCAACGGAGTGTCTCCGAACATCGGGCTTCCTCTTCACTGGGTCGACGCGCTCGCTCGCTGGCCCTCGGCATCGGCGTGGCGCTGATGAGAGGGGTAACCAGCCACGCGTTCAGATTCAATCGTTGAGTTCGGCGGCCTCGCTCCGTTCCAGCAGCTGCTCCGGCGTAAACCCTTCTGGAAGCAGGTCATTCAGCGACAATATACGAACCTCGCCTGAGGGGTTGCCCAATACAATCCTCATGTCTCGACCAAACTCAAACAGGACCTGGCGACAAGCCCCACACGGCGGTGCTGGCTTTCCTTCCACCGTCACAATCGCGCAAGCCTCGAGATCCTTGTGCCCCTCGCTCACGGCCTTAAACACGGCCACTCGCTCCGCACAGCACGTCAGCGAGAAGCTGGCGCTCTCGACATTACAGCCCGAGAACAAAACACCCTGGGTGGTGCGAACCGCAGCGCCAACCGGATAGCGCGAGAAGGGGCAGTGAGCCTGCTCTTGCGCCTGAAGGGCGGCGCTCAGCAACGCACGATCAGCTTCGGTCACCATTGGCTCACCAATGCTTCGAGGAGTGGGCAGAGCCTGTTGGCCGCTTTGGCCACCGTGGCCGTCACGTCAGAGTGATTTGGCGGCGTATCGGACAAGCCCGTCCCCTCATTAGACACAATCGAAATGGTAAGGACTCGCATTCCTGCGTGCACCGCGGCAATGGTCTCTGGCACCACACTCATCCCCACGACAGAAGCGCCCAGATGGGCCAGCATCTGGACCTCTGCGGGAGTTTCAAAGCTCGGTCCGCGAACCGCAGCATAGACGCCGCTCTTGAGCTCAACACCCATCTCGCGGGCCACATCGTGCGCCTGCTTGGCCAGCTCCGGGTCGTACGCCCGCGCGAGGTCTGGAAATCGCGGTCCGAGGCCATCAATGTTCGGTCCGACGAGAGGATTAATTCCCATCAAGTTGATGTGGTCCGTCACTTGCACCAAGTCCCCAGGACGAAGGCTGGCTTTTACGGAGCCGACAGCACTCGTCATCAAAAGAATGTCCACACCCCACGCCGCCATCGCGCGTACGGCTCGGACGCTCTCCTCCATCGACCGGCCTTCGTACGCGTGAATCCGCCCGGCCAGCATAGCGACACGAGTCGATCCTAGGTCGCCCACAATCAACTCGCCCTCATGACCAACAACGGAGGTTGTTGGCAGACCGAGCGGTCCATAGCCGGAGCTCTCCGCGCGACCGACTGCGTCACGGAGTCCACCCGCACCGCTGCCAAGGATAATTGCCACTCGCGGCGCCACACCAAAGCGCTCGGCTGCACGCGCTGCGGCTACTTCATAGGGATGCTCTCGGTTGTCTCCCATTGGGATCGCCTCCTCATCGACTGCAAGGTTACAACAAGGGCCGCGATCTATGCCTTTCCTTCCTGCAATGGACCTCCCGGTCGTCGAAACCCCTGAGATTGTCATCGACGGTCGGGCGGAAGAACCTTCGTGGGGCGAGGCCGCCAGAGTTCATGGATTCGTCGTCTATCGACCGCAGCCTGGCGCCACCCCAGCGAATGAAACGTCCGCGCTCATAATGGCATCAAAAGATGCCTTATACCTATATTTTGAGGCGAGCGATCCGAACCCTAAAGCCCTGCACCGAGGCTATGGGAGGCGAGACTCGCGCCGCAACGACGACTACGTCGGAGTCCTGCTCGACGCCGCCGGTGAGGCCGAGCGTGGCGCCCTTTTCCTCGTGAATTCGCTTGGTGTCCAGACGGATGGAATCGTCGTCCGAGGTGCCGATGATGAGGTCATCCCCTGGCGCGACGGCTGGTCGTCATGGGACACAAAGTGGTCGTCAGCGGGGCGCCAGACCGAGGGTGGGTATGCCGTTGAGATGGCCATACCATGGTCCTCGATTCGCCACCCCGACGCCATCACCCAGGCCCGCTTGATGTTGGTGCGCAGGGTCGCATCGTCTAGCGAGCTGAGTAGCTGGCCCGTGTTCGACACGAGCATCCAAGGGTCTCTGGTGCAGATGGCCGATGTTGGCGGGCCGGGGCGGGTGGCCAAGTCCATGCCGTGGCAATTCCAGCCCGAGGTCACCGCAACCCGAACGGACCAAGGCATTCCCGGTGACCGAGTGGGTGCTGGCGGGGTGGCACCGGGTGTGACAGTGCGATTTGATCCGGGAAATGGGGTGCAGGCCTTGGCCACGCTCAACCCCGACTTCTCTCAGGTCGAGTCTGATGAGGCCAAGATCGACGTCAATCAACGCTACAGCGTGCAGTACGAGGAGAAGCGGCCGTTCTTTTTGGAGGGCCAGGAGTGGTTCAACCACCCCATGGACGACCTCATCTACACCCGCACAATGGTGGCGCCGCTTTACGGTGTTCGTGCAACAAGCGAGCGAGAGGGACTCACCATGTCCGCGCTCCATGTCTGGGACCGCCAGCCTGCTGCCACCGTGTCGGAGGGCGGGGGCTGGACAGCTGAAGCGCTCGAGGGGCGAGGAGCGATTGCTACCGTCGCTCGCGGGCGACTTGCGCTGGGCGAGGACAATATGGTCGGGGCCATCTACTCGACTCGCTCCATCACCCAGAGTGATCTTCACCACCACCTCGCCGGAATCGATGGTCGCCTGACACCGACGGATGGCGTAAATATCGAGGGTACTCTGCTTGGGTCAACCACCCGCGGCGGAGATCATTCCGGCGACATCGCACCTGCAGCGTTGATTCGAAAGCGTTGGAATACCCGCCGAGTCGAGTCGCTCGTCGAAGCGACGTACATTGCACCCGATTTTCGGTCTGAGAACGGCTTTCAGCCCAAGGCAGACTGGGTTGAGTTGAGCAACGAGACCGAGTTCTTTATCTTTCCAAGCTGGCGTCCCATTCCGAGAATATTCATTCAGCCCGCATCGGTAGACTCCGCCTGGTCGACCGAGGGCGACCCACGGCTCTTTACCTATGAGCCCGTGTTTGGATTCTGGACTCAGGGTGGAATCTTGGTGTGGCTCCAAGGAACATTTGAGGGCGAGTCCTTCGCAGGCGAGTGGTTGAGGACAGCAAGAGCACGAGCGATGGTCGGTGGCTCTGTGACGCACTGGATGCGCGCCTGGCTCAACGTCAGCAGCGGCGAAGGGGTCCTCTATGACCCATCAAGTCCCTCTGTCGGGCAGCTCGACAAGGCCGACGTTGACGTCACGCTGCAGCCACTCGACTGGCTGCTGCTGGGCCCTTCCATCGGCCTCGAGCGGTTCAGAATCGGCGAAGAAGAGGTCTACAGTGGGCACGTTCTGAGGGTCAAGGTAGAGGCCTACGCCACCCAGGCCCTCTGGAGTCGCTTCATCTTCGATCAGTCCAGCTTCAATGATAGCCATGCCCTTGAGGCACTCTTCGCCTGGGAACACTCCCCTGGTTCCGCTGTGTTTGTGGGAGGAAGCACAAGGCAGGTAACGGGAACCGTCCTTCAGCCAACCGCGACCAACGGCGCCAGGGAGTGGACCATCTTCGCGAAGACAAGCTGGGTATTCAACGGTTGAACAGTCCAGCGAACCTTTTGCCGGTATGATTTCGGAATGAACTGGACATCAGCCACTCTATCCCAGCTCCAAGAGGCGCTCCGAAGCGGCAGAGTGACCGCATCCGAACTCCTGGAGACCCACATCGCCACGATCGAACGGGTCAACCCCGACGTGAATGGCCTCGTGGCCGACCGCTTCGAGCAGGCGCGAGCTGAGGCTGCGCTTGCGGACAACGTGCTCGCTTCAGGATCGGCTCCGATCCCGCCGCTTACCGGGATTCCTTGCACCATCAAAGAGTTCATCGCCGTTAAAGGGCAGCCGCAGACGGGAGGTGTTCTCTGGCGATCCGAGGTGACCGCTGAACATGACGCTACGGTCGTCGAGCGGCTAAAGGCTGCGGGTGCAATTGTAATGGGTACGACCAACATTCCGGAAGGCGGACTGTGGCTGGAGACCTACAATGCCATCTACGGCCGCACCCGAAACCCCTGGAACCTCAAGCGCACCTCGGGTGGTTCATCGGGCGGAGAGGGCGTAATGGTGGCCACAGGGGCAAGCCCCTTCGGTATCGGCTCTGATGTCGGCGGGAGTATTCGGATCCCCGCCGCGTTCTGCGGGACCGTAGGCCACAAGCCTTCGGGAGGCTTGGTGCCGAATACGGGGCACTATCCCGAGGGCGTTCTCTCGGAGGCGGGCGGACGGTACCTAACCATTGGGCCGCTCACGCGTTGCGTCGATGATGCATGGACCGTCCTGGAAGTCATCGCCGGCCCCGATGGGCGCGATCCTTCAGCGAGGGCGTTTTCGCTCAAATCGCCGACCTCTGTTGACGTGTCCAAGCTCCGAGTCATCCCGCTTCCGTGGAATGGCCGATCACGCGTTGACGGCGCGGTTCGCGCGGCCGTTGAGCGAGCCGCGAGTGTTCTCGAAGAGCGAGGGGCAACCATCGAGCATCGAGAGTTTCCCGCGCTCCGGCGGGCTTTTGAGATCTGGAGCGCAATGCTGTCGGAGGGCACCTGCGTCTCTTACCCTTTGACGCTCGGCGAGAGGGGTGCACTCAACCCCTTGATCGAGCTGTCCCGACTGTGGATGGGACGCGGCCGCCATACCTTCGCTGCCATCTTTATGTGCGCCGCAGATCGCATCGCAGCCGCTCTACCATCCATGGCGAAGCGGTACGCCCAGATCGGCCTGGAGCTTCGCGAAGAGTTGGAAGCGGTCCTTGCGGATGACGGCGTCCTGCTTCACCCTCCGTACAACCGCCCGGCACCGCTTCACTGGGACGCCTTCCGAACACCCTTCGCTCCCGCCTACACTGCGATCTTCAATGTGATGGAGTTCCCCGTCACTCAAGTGCCGGCTGGTTTCTCGCCCGCAGGCCTCCCGGTCGGCGTCCAAGTGGCCGCGGGCAGGGGCCATGATCACCTCACACTTGCCGCTGCACGGTGTATTGAGTCCGGTCTTGGGGGATGGACACCGGCCATGTCGAGCGCTGTCCTCGCGCGCCCAAAATAGCCTGTCATCCCCTGTGACATTTAAGTAAACAGCACGGTGCATGTTCCTCGAACACTTGCTCGGGAGCATCTTCGTCGGTACTCCCAACGTTGAGGAGACCTTTTTCTATTCTCCGCACCTCCCCCCACCACAACACGGGAGAACCCCATGGTTCGTTCTATCGCGCTTCTCAGCCTCATCGCCGCATGCAACTCAGACTATGAACTCAAAGGCGATGGAGAGAGCGCTGCTGGCCTACCGGGGGAGGACCTTCCGCTGGCCGACACCGCCGAGCCCGAGCCCGAGCCCGAGCCCGAGCCTGAAGTGGACCCTGATGCGCCCGTCGCTGTCTGCTCAGTGACACCGGACATCATCCGCCCCATCACTGAGAGTGCCAATTTCCTGGGCTCGGAGTCCTACGATCCCGCCGGGCTTGAGCTCGACTATGACTGGAAACTCGTCGACCGCCCTGTGGGGTCAACAGCGACAATGCCGTCGGGTACAGGGGCCGACCGCTACGGCTTTACGGCTGATCTCGCGGGCGAGTATGTCGCTGAACTCACCGTCACCAATACCGCGGGCATTGCATCCGAGCCTTGTGAGGCCATCCTTACCGCCGAACCCATCGAGGCACTGTGGGTCGAAATGTTCTGGGAGAGCCCAGGCGATGACATGGATCTTCACCTCCTCGCCCCAGGGGGTACCCCCCGCACAGACTCAGACTGCTATTACGCCAACTGCACCGGGACGTGGGGTGGCGGCTTGGACTGGGGAGTCATCGGCGACACAAGCGACAACCCCAGCCTCGACCTCGATGACATCCCGCTCACCGGACCCGAAAACATCAACATCGATGTGCCGGAGGATGCCGTTTATACCGTCTTCGTCCATGACTACCCAGGCTCAGTCTACACGGCGGGCAACCCCGTCACGGTCAACATCTACCTCGATGGTTCGCTCCAGTGGACGGACACACGCGTCATTTCGGGAGAAGACAGCGACACCTATTTCGCCACCATCGATGTGGCCGCAGGAACAGTAACGTCGCTCTGAGGCTTGCCTCGTCGCGCTTTGCGCCTATGATCGGCGGATGCCTAAGCATCCGCCGATTTTGTTTCTGACCCTCCTAGGCTGCTCAGAGTACGACCTGACGAAGCAAGCCGCGAGCGACCCCACGCCCGAGGTCGAGACAGAGGACACAGGGTGGCTCGAGGACACCAGCCCACCGCTCGAGCCCCCTCCCCCCATCGACACCGGCCTCCCGCCAGACTGCGCCGACTTCGTCCCGTCTCCAGCCCCCACCGTGCCCAGAAACGAAGAGTGCCTCCGGGAGCCTACTGTTGGCACATTCACACCCACCGTCGAGTGGCAGTGGTCTGCCAATGCGGCCCATCCCGGGTACCACCAGATCATGTCCGCACCCGCCGTGGGTAATCTCGACGACGACAATGAGGACGGCAGGGTCGATAGTCGCGACACACCGGACGTCGTCTTTACGAGCTTCAGCGGTGGCGCTTACACCAGTGCCGGAGCGTTGACGGCGATTCGAGGAAGCGACGGAGCAACCCTCTGGTCGATCATGGATGCAGGCGGTGAAACCATCTACTCAAGCTCGGGTGTCGCGATCGGCGATCTCGAAGGCGATGGCCAAATCGAGGTCTGCGTCTCCGGTACCCACCACAGTGTCGTCTGTGTCAATGGTGCGGACGGGTCTCTCAAGTGGGCAGGAGGGGTCGAGACATCGGCCTATGGGTGTCCGTCCATCGCCGACCTCGATGGAGATGGTCTCGCCGAGGTCATCCACGGCAGGACCATACTCAGCGCGTCCGGCGAACTCATTGCACAGGGGACAGGCGGATACGGTGATAGCTATCGTGCATCCGTTGCGGTTGACTGGGATGGCGACGGAGATCTTGAGGTCGTCGCCGGGAACACCGTCTACGAGCGTGATGGCACCATCACATGGAGCGA
>CAZKOI010000079.1:0-11773 GCA_964554315.1 uncultured Enterobacterales bacterium
CGTAGATGCGGTCCTCACGATGCACGATGGTATCGGCTGCCAGCACCCATGCAGCGTCAATGTTCACGGCGGAGGCCTTGTCTCGAGCCAGGCGACGCACGTAGGTGAGGGGAGCCTCATGGCCAGCACGAATCTCAGGAACCTCAGGTGGCACGACCGCCTCGAGCCGAAAGCCAGCGAGATGAAGCAGCTGGCGACGGCGTGGAGAACCGCTGGCGAGGACGAGAGGAATCATGCCTGCACTGTACCGCACGTCATGGAGATCAGGGGCCGTGTTTCAGTCATCTAGGCGACTCAATATGGTGGCCCAAGCCTCGGGTGAGACCTGTCGTGTCATCGGAACAGCGTTGGGAATGTTCACCTTGCCGATCTCATCAAATGTTTGGTGATCGATCAAGCCCACGAGAACTCGAATTAGACCGCCATGACCGGCCACTAAGGTCACTTCATGGTCTGGCTGTGTGGCAAAGAATGACACGGATCGGCGAGCGAGGTCCGCCAGGCTCTCACCTCCGGGGGCCTTGCCGGTCCAACTGTGGAGGATCGCTCTAGCGCCCTCCGCCTTGAGCTTATCGATAGGCTGACCCTGCCAGGCCCCCAGGTGCCGCTCTCGCAGCATCGGCGATTGTTGAATGGGCGCATCGACGCCTGCGTGAGTCAGGACCAACTCGGCGGTCTTCACGGCCCTTTGGAGGTCCGAGCTGTAGACATGGGTCGGCAAGGGGCCCTTCGAGAGCCATTCGCCGGCGGCCGCGGCTTGTTCCTTCCCGAGCTCGGTGAGAGGCACATCTTGGTGGCCCGAGAAGACGCGGGCCTTGTTGGCCACGCTCTCGCCGTGCCGAATGAAGATCCAGTGACTCACTTGGCCGTAGGTTGGGCGTTGGCTGAAGCTCGGCCGGACGTGCGCTTGGGCTTGATTGGCTCGGCATCCTTGCCGTTGGTGACGTCCACCGTGGCCAACTCGCCCGATGCTAGTGCGCCCCGAATGCGCTCCTCTGCAACGAGGAGCATAGCGGTGTCGGGTCGAGAACCAAGGAGGCTCTCGACCTCCGCCGTTAGTGCACCCAGTGGGCCCTTTCGGATCAGGCGACGCTTAATCCTGTTGACGCCGAGGCGGACCTCAGGGCCGAGCGGAATTGCGCCGTACAGCTGGCGCATGAGGAGGAAGAAGCGGTTTCTCAAGATCGCGAGAGCGACTTGGTCCCAAGGCCCGCTGGTCTGCTCGATTCTCATCGCTCGGAGTGCAGGCAGGATGCCGGTGGCCTCCCCGACCGAGATGTACCGAATCACGGTGTGGCTGACCCGATCCGCCGGGTCGTGAAGAAGTGCAATCTCGCGGGCGATGGTCAGCTTGGTGAGCGTTGCAATCTTTGCTGCGATGTTGTCGGGAATGCCGCGCTCAATGTGACCCTGTGCCATGCCCTGCAGCTGCTCCTGGTGGGCTGCACCGCGAACCTTCGGCAGCTGTCGGAGTACCTCTTGAATGGTGTCAGTGGGATCATCCACGAGCTGGGATTCACCCGGGTTCAGGGCGAAGGCGGCCAGCGCAGTGATCGCGTTCTGGACCTCAATCCAGGCCCGGTACTTCGCGTCAAAGCTCGCGTCGCACTGGTCGATCTCCTTTCGAATCTGGTTTCCGTTCACCATCTCCATCGCGATGAGCCATGCCCGAGTAATGGCGCTGGCGCTGGCCCCTGTCCACTCCTTGAGCATGGGGTAGAACAGGACGCCTGCGTCGCCTACCACCTCGGTGATGAGGACCGTCATGCCGATGGATTGGTGAAGCATGTGGTTTGGTATGTATGTGCTGAATTTCTTCCGGATCTCGGCGGGGAAGTAGCTCAACACCTTGGCGTCAAAGTTCGGCAGATCCGAGGGATCGGAGGCGAGCAACTCTTTGAAGATGTGGGTTTTGACGTGTGCTGCGAGGACCGCTAGCTCGGGACGGGTCAGTCCTTGCCGTGCCGAAGCTCGACGACCAAGATCGTCGTCTGAGGGCAGGGTGAGGGCGGTACGTGTGGTGTTGGAGTGCTTGCAGACCCACTCGATCGTTCGGCTGAAGAAGAGGGGGTCACGGCCCGAGCGGATTTGGTCCAGGCTGAGCTGCCCGGCATGAGTGTCCGAGTTGTCCAAGACCAGCTCCGCCACGATCTCGGTGAGCTTCTCAAGGAGCTTGTTTCGGGCGGCTGTCTTGAGGGTTCCGTCCGCCGTCGCCGCGCTGAGGAGAATCTTGAGGTTCACCTCATGATCGGACATGTCGACACCGCCGGAGTTATCGATGGCGTCCGTGTTCAGGCGACCGCCTCGAAGGGCGTACTCGACTCGTGCCGCCTGTGTGAGGCCGAGGTTTCCGCCCTCGCCAACGATCTTGCAGCGCAGCTCGCTGGCGTTGATGCGGAGGTTGTCGTTGGTTGCATCACCGACGTCCTGGTGCGTCTCTTCGCTCGCCTTGATGTAAGTCCCAATGCCGCCATTCCAGAGGAGGTCGACGGGCATCCGAAGGATGCAACGGATGACCGTGTCCACGGGAAGTTCGTCGCTCATGACCCCCAGGGCGTCCTTCATCTCCGGTGTGAAGGCAATCGACTTGGCCTGGCGGCTAAAGATACCGCCGCCCTTGCTGATGAGTGATGTGTCGTACCCATCCCACCCCTGGACGGCCTTGAACAGTCGCAGCCGCTCCTCGTAAGAAGACGCAGGGTCGGGGTTGGGATCGATGAAGATGTGACGGTGATTGAAGGCCGCGACGAGCTTCATGTGCTTCGTCTCGATGACGCCGTTTCCAAAGACGTCTCCCGCCGGATCGCCGATAGCCACGCAGGTAAAGGGCTCGTTGTAGGGGTCCACTCCCATCTCTGCGAAGTGGCGCTGAGTCGTTCGCCATGCACCGCGAGCGGTGATGCCGACTTTCTTATGGTCGTACCCATTCGATCCACCGCTAGCGAAGGCGTCATCGAGCCAGAAGCCGTACTCCCGTGCGACGCCATTAGCGGTATCGGAGAGGTGTGCGGTGCCCTTGTCGGCCGCGACCACCAAGTAGGTGTCCACGCCATCATGACGCACGACACCTGGCGGATGCACGACGGCACCATCCACGATGTTATCCGTGATGTCGAGCAGGCCCCGAATGAGGAAGGTGTAGAGACGGTCCGCTTCCGCCCGCTGAAAGCCTCGGTCAGAATAGGAACGCTTGAGGAAGAACCCTCCCTTCGCGCCTTCGGGAACGATGAGGACGTTCTTGACCATCTGAGTGGTGGCGAGGCCGTGGACTTCTCTCCGGTAATCCTCGCGATCCGACCAACGAATTCCGCCGCGAGCGATCTGGCCCCCGCGGAGGTGGATGCCCTCCATCTCCGGATGGTGGACATAGACCTCGTACTTCATGCGCGGCTCGGGCATCTGCCAGACCTTGGCACAGTCGATCTTGAAGCTGATGTAGTGCTCAATCTTGTCGTCTCGGTAGAAGTTGGTCCTCAGTGTGGACGAGACAAGGTTGAAGAGCGTCCGGAAGGTCACATCCTGGTCGTGCGCACGCAGCGCCCGAAGCGATGCCTCGAAGACATCGTCGGCCTCCGCAATGGCTCGGCCACGGTCTCCGCGACAGGCGGGATCGAAGCGAGCGCTGAAGCAGGTCCAGAGCTGGTGGGCCAGGGTGGGCTGGGCGAGGAGAATTTCCTCGGTGCGAACCTGGGTGTATCGAAGCCCGAGCTGCCGGGCATAGCCGAGGTAGCCTCGGATGAGGTCGACTGCAGCCCACGGGATGCCCGCCGCAACGACGAGTTGATTCAGGCCGTCATCGGTCATCTGGCCGGTGAACACGGCCTCGAGCGCGGAGACGAGGTCACTGGCGTGATTCATGAGGTCCGTCGGGTCTCCGTGTCGGAGGCCCTTCAGACGGAAGGTATCGATCGTGCAGGGCGTCCCCATTGAAGGCGTCACCGTGTCGGAGAACTGGTCCAGCACAATGAGCCCGAAGTTGTCCAGCACAGGCAACATCTCACTCAATGAGATGTTGGTGAGTTGATACATGCGAAGACGAATCTGATCGCGGTCTGGGACCACATCGACAAGAACCCTGTGACCCTCGTCGAGCAGCTCGAGGAAGTGAATGTCTGCGGCCGCTCTGACGGGTCCGGTCTTGCGCTGGTAGAGATCCTCGAAGGCGTGGGCGTATTTGATGGCCAGTGCCTCCGCACGCTCTGGCTCGTGCACCTCGGAGAGGGCGAGGTGGAGGCGTTGGCCCCAACCCCCAGCGATGTCCATCAACTCATCCGTCAGCTCGGTGGTCTCGCTCTCGCTCAAGGCCTTGCATCCGGTGAGGTAGAAGTGGACCAGCATGGTGTCGTAGCGACCGGCGAACACGCCATGGTCACAGTACGACGCACCCGTGAATGCCACCAAGCCCTGCTCGAGGTCCTGCCGGAGGTCGTCAGACCACTCGACCTGTGGAATAGCGGCAAGCACGAACGCCGTGCCGTCACCCTCGGATTGCATGATGTGAACGCGGGCCTTCTGCTCCTGCTCAGCCTCCAAGACGCGGTCGATCATCTTCACGACCTCTTCGGCGTCGGTCGTGAAGAGGTACTCCGTAGGGAGCGAGTCGAAGACGTTGGCGATGCCCTTGTAGCGGTACGAACTCGGCTTGCAGTCCTGTACCGAGAGGATCTGCGCGAGCGTTCGTCTCAGGAGAGGGACGTGCCGGCTGGGCTGGGTCACGGCGCGATGGGTGAACAGCCCCTGGATCTTCAAGGGCGTACCATCCCCAAGATTGATGCAGATGTCATCCAGTCGTCCTGACCGATGGACCATAGACTCTGTGGAGGCCTTTCGAATGGAGACGTTGGTGCTGCTGGGGTTCCAGGCATCGAGATCGCAGACGTCGGTGTGGGCGCTGTTCGCCATCCCAAGGCGTGTGCCGCCATGCACCAGCCCCATGAACACGAAGTTGTCCGCAAGCAGCCAGCGAAGGAAGGACGCCACCTCGGCCTTGGTGTCCTGGGCGTCGGTTGACTGCGCCATCACGCGATGGGCCGTCTCCGTGAGCAGCGTCGTGATGGGCTCAAAGCCCGACACGACGGATTGGGCCACACGGAGCCGGTGCTCGAGCGCGGCCTTGAGACCCTCGGGGTCGGTCGTGGGTTCGGCGACGACATAGATGAGGCTCTCGAGGGGGTTCGAGGGGTCGTCAACACTCGAGAGGCGCCCCTTGCCGTCCCGCCCCATGCCCAGGACCAAGTTGAACCCCGACAGATACCCAACGCCCTCGGTCCTGAGGGTGAGCAGTACCGTGTCGACGATGAAGGCCTGGTCAGGCATCTGGCTCTTGATCACCGTGCCTTGATCGGTGCAGCAGACATCCACCAGGGGTTCGGCGTTCTCGAACCGCTGGGCCAGCTTGAAGAAGCCCGTCAGCAGTTCAAAGATCTCGCTGTCCGAGTGGCGCGCGCTGAAGGCGCTTCGGATCTGGGGTGCCGCAGCGCTCAAGAAGGCACCGAACATGGCGGGATCCGTCCCGCTGGGTGCGCCGCTCTTCTTGGCGATCGTTGCGAGTCGTTTCGTCAGAGTGGAGGTGGCCATACTGCCTCCTCATGGTCTCGGATTTTAGTGGGTGGGGAACGCGAGACTGTATCGTGTTTGAGCGGTCCCTGTCTTGTATCAATCACCGGATTTTTTGGGGTCGGGCAGATCGACGGTTTCACCTGGATATATCGCTCTGGCATCACCATTCACGAGTTCAAACGCTGCATAGTGGTGTCCGGCGTAGCCGCTAATGCCGGTGTCGATGCCAATAATTGCGCCACCGCACCGCGCTCGAATCTTCCCATCGCGTTGGGTTGTGTGCCCAACCACCATCCGTCGAGCACCCAGACGCTTCAGGGCACGCTTGGCCTGAGGGCACGCGGTGGCCTCGTCGTCTAAGAGATAGCCCCGGTACCACAGGGGACCCTCGGATCCGAAGAGGACCTTGTGCGGGGCACGCCCGACGTGCTTGGCCTGGATGGTCTCGAGCACCGCCCGCCCTTGGGTCGCCACCGTATCGCTGACGCCCCCGTGAACAAAGACGGTATCGTCGACGAAGACCACCATATGGGCCGCGTGAATCCACTGGCCCATGACCCCTCTCGGCCGCAGATCGGCCATTCGGGTCCCCGGCGCATCATATTCTGCGAGATCCGCTGGCTGGACACCGCGCCAGTCTCCGACCAAGTTCATCACCTCGTGATTTCCGAGGACGGCCAAGACGTTGCCGCCGCTCCCACGGGCTTCCTGCTGGAGTCGCGTAAGGAGCGATATCACCCCCCGACTGCTCGGGCCCTTGTCGGTCACGTCCCCGGTCTGGACCAGGATGGCATCGCCCCCCGCCCAATGACCGCTCTCATTCATGAGGCCGGCCATCTTTAAGGTGGCCTCAGCCGCGGCGGGGTCGGCATGCAGGTCCCCAATGGCGACAATCCGAGGATCGGCAGAGGCGGAGAGCAGGCCGAGGAAGAAGAGCAGCATGGCGGGTCCTTTGGGTATAGTGCGGTCACTCAGAACGACGGAGGACATGTGAGCGATAACCCCACATCGATGAACTTGGCGTCGGCAGCGCTCAGTCACGGGCAGGCGGTCGGACTCCCCGCGCTTGAGGTTCACGTTGAGCAGACCAAGACCTGGCGGGTCGAATGGCAGGCCGCAACAGGGGGCGAACCCCAGAGCAAGGCGCCGGCATCAGCGGCGCACGTCACCCTCCGTGCGCATGGCGGGGATGGCAGAACGGCGCTCTGTGAGACGGGGTTTACCGACGTGGCCGACCTACACAGGCTCGTCGATGAGCTAAGGGATGCGCTCAAGCAGGCGCTCGTGACCCCGCACGAGGGGCTGGCCGCGCGCTTCGAGCGGCCCGCCTCAGGTCTGGGCATCTTCGACCGACGTCAGGCGTCTATTGAGGACGCCGATCGCCAAGGGGTCGTCGAGGAAAACGTCGAAGATGCAGCGAGTGTCCCCGGTGTGAAGCCACTCGGGTTTACCTACACGGAGGTTCTGTCCGACAGGGCGGTGGCCAGCTCGGCGGGAGCCTCGGTATCGGAGGCCTCGACGCGCTACATGCTCCATGGGAAGGTGGAGTTTGGAGACCATGCGGTCGAGCAATCGGTGCAGTCGCGCATCTTTGCGGATGCGGCGAGCCTACCGCTGGGTGCGGACCTGGCGCGGCAAGCCAGCCAATACAGGGGGGGCGTGGCCGTCCCGACTGGCGCGCGCCCTGTGGTCATCGATCCTCGGGTAAGTGCTCGTCTGATGGAGGCGGTGCTTCCCGCCTTTGACCGGCGCAGGATGGAAGCCGGCGAGAGCTTCGTTACGATGGGGAGGCGGGTCGGATCGGAGCGTCTCCATGCCATTGACGATGCTCAAATGCCGGGCGGCTTCCGCTCGCGTGCCTTTGATGTTCGGGGTGTGCCTTCGCTTGACCTTCCCTTGATACGCGAGGGTGTGGTCGGAGCCCTCTACCAAGACACCGTGCTCGCCAGAGCGCTCGACGGTCGCTCGTCCGGACACGAAGGCGTGGCGGGGGTATGGCCCGGGAACCTCGTCTTGAGGGCCGGAACGCGCAGCCGAAACATGATCTTCTCGGATCTGGGTCCGTTCCTGCTGCTGGATGATCTGATCCCGGGGGCGCCGGCATGTGACCTTCAGACGGGCCAGCTTAAGCTCAGAGGGCACTTCTTCAGCGGCTCCGGGTCGGACGATCTTCAATACGTCGGCGTCCACACCATCACCACCACCTTCGTTGACCTGTGGATGGGCATCATAGAGGTCGCCAACGACCAGCAGCGCCACGGTGCCATCGACGTCAGCACCTGGATAGTCGACGGTTTGACGGTCGGTTGATCGAGCCAACCTTGACCTGCCGCGATACGAGCGGACAATGAACGAGCCGCAAACCCGCCGTGAGATGATCCGCATCGCTAGGCTCTGCTACGAGCGGAACCTCCTCGTTGCGATGGACGGGAACCTGTCTGTCCGTCTCGATGATGGTCGCATCCTCACCACCAAGGCCGGCTGTCACAAGGGCCTGCTTACAGACGAGGACCTTGTGGTCATCGATCGCCGAGGCACCAAGCTCAGCGGCGAGGGGCACCCAACCTCTGAGATGGCCATGCACTTGGCTTGCTACGATGCTCGGCCGGATGTGCGTGCCGTCGTCCACGCCCACCCGCCCATCTCCGTCGCTTTCACGATCGCCGGAGTAAGCATGGCAAGGTGTGTCCTGCCGGAGGTGGTCCTGACGCTGGGCGTGGTTCCGACACTGGACTACCGCACCACCGGCACAGCGGACCTTGCGGCGTTGGTGGGGGAGCACATTCGCGCTCACGACGCCGTCCTGATGGATCGTCACGGGGCGGTCTGCGTGGGCGCGAACTTGCTTGAAGCGTTCTGCCGGCTTGAGACCATGGAGCACACAGCGCTCATCACCAAGACCGCTCGAGACATGGGGCAGGTCAAGGAGCTGGACCCCGCAGAGGCGGCACGTCTGCGCTCGATGGGTCTGAAGCGCTATGGCGGTCCCCCGTCGGCGGTCGCTCAGGCGGATCTTCCTGGAGCAGACCTCCCGGATGCCTGTCGGTCATGCACGGGATGCACCAACCCCAGTCCCACCGGCATCGGACCCTCGGATACGGGCTCGCGAGCGGGGCTACGCATGGCGAGGGTCACCGCGGCTCCGCTTCAATCGCTTGATGATGCCCTTGCTGCGGCCGCACGCTTCAGCCTCACGGGCCGCACGGAGGCTGAGCCGTCCGCGCTCGAGGCGGCGGTAACCGAAGCCGTGGTTCGGGCTCTGAGTGATGGCCAGTAGCGAGGCGCGCCTTCGACGCTTCGTAGACTGGCCGGTGGCAATTATGGCTGCCGGTATCGCTGCCCTGCTCGGCCGCACCGTGGCGGGCCGGATCGGCTACCCCTACGACCTCGAGTGGATGGAAGGCGGAATGCTCGCCCACGGCGCCCGGGTCGTCGCGGGGGACCCGCTCTACGTGGCGCCGACCGTGGACTTCATACCGTTCATCTACCCGCCCCTCTATCCATGGCTCATGGGCGCGCTCAGCTGGCTCGGTGCTCCGCTCGATTACCCCATGGGTCGAGCCATCAGCATGGTGGGCATCATAGTCGCCACTGCGGCGATGACCGTCGCGCTTCGCAAGGAGGGCCTGGGTTGGGGGCTTTCGGTGGGCGGCGGTGCGCTCTTCCTGGCGACCTACGACGCCGGTGGAGCTTTCTTTGATCTGGTTCGTAATGATGGGCTCCAGATGGGACTGCTCGCGACCTTTATGCTGGCCATTCGGCAGGGATGGTTGAGGGTGGGAGGCGTGCTCCTGACCGCAGCGTTCCTCACCAAACACACCGCCGCGTTGTACGGCGTCGTGGCGCTTTGGTGGCTGTTTCACCACAGAGGCCGCGAGGCGGCGCTCCGCTTTTTGGCGTACAGCGTGGTCCCCGGCCTCGCATTCACGCTGGGTCTCACCCTGGCCTCCGACGGGATGTTCCTGACCTACATCCTCGATGTGCCTTCATCTCACCCGTTTGTCGCGGAGCGCTTCTTCTGGACAGCGCCGAAGGAGCTCGTTCTATCCATGCCCTACACCGCGAGCGCGGTGGTCATCGCGGCGACACTGGGTCGGAGACCCAAGGAGGCCGGTCATCGCTATTGGCTCGCGCAAGGGATGATGGCGGTCTTTCTCTCTGCCCTGATGCGAGGCCACCATGGTGGGTATCTCAACGTCTTGATACCGGGGCTGTGGACCATGGCGCTCTGGTCCTCGCTGGCGGTTGATTCACTCCGCCGGCGGTGGTCTGCCCCGGCGGTGGCGGTCCTGACATCGGGTCTGCTCTGCTGGCAACTCTGGGACGCTCGGTGGGATGTGGCGCGCTATGTGCCGACCACCGAAGACCGGGCGGCCGGCGACAAGGTGGTCGAGCAGCTCCGAGGCTTCGACGGCCCGATCCTTGCTCCGTGGCAGCCTTGGATGCCCGTCGCCGCGGGCCACAAGCCGAGCATCGCACTCATCGCGCTCTGGGATATCGATCACAAGGATGGCCCCCTGTACGAGGACGCTCAGGTCATCGCAAAGGCGCTAGAGGATCGATACTGGTCGGCGGTGCTGACCTCTCGAGCCAAGCTGAAGCGAGGGCTCTCCCGACACTACGAGGTGACGGAGTTCGAACGCCCAAAGGGACGAGCGCTCTATCCGAAGACGGGGTGGCAGGTGAGACCTCACCGTCTCTGGGTGCCCAAGCCGGACTAGCGTCCCGTGTCGGTGGTTGGACTGCTCGTATCCTCAGTCGGTGCGCCTGTGTCGGGTGTCTCGCCCGTATCGTCAGGTGTATCCGGCGCGACAACGCGGATGCGAAGGGGAAGCTGGTACTTGCCGGGGCCTCCGAAGTCGACGGTCGTGTCGTTTGCGTAGACCTCAATGTTCCCCACGGCCTCCATCGGCACAGACGCGCTAGCGTTCACCGTGAACTCCATCTTTTGCCCAGCGGTGAGGGTGAAATTGGTCCCTTGTCCGCCGTCCGCCCGTCTAAGGTCCTTGAACACCTCGGCGCCGACGTTGTCCCCCGCATCGGTGATTCGGACGTGCGTCACCATGAGCGAGCCGTCGCCGATGTTGCTGACTCTGAAGCCCTTCATCTTGCCGACACTGGTGGTGCTCACGGTACCAAAGTCTAGGCCCATGTCATGGGTGGGGTAGACCTCCAGAGAGCCGATGTCCTTCACCTCGTTGTTTTCGGCATCGCCAACCGAGAAGGTCTGTCCTGAGCTGGCACAGCCCGTGAGTGCTGCAGCGAGAATGAACGCGTATCGCATGACTCCTCCAAGTCGTGAGTGCAGGATAGCGCGAGTATGGCCAGAGCGGTATGTCCTAGTCGATGAAGCCTACTCGCCAGCGCCTCAGCGTGAAGATTGAGGTCCCGCAGGGTGGGAGGGTCAAGCGCCTCCCAGACGGAAGCATCGACTTTGTCTCGCCCCTCGCTTGTCCGTTTGCCTATGGGTCTGTCCTCGACACCCTCGCGGCCGATGGCGACCCGGAAGATGCGCTGGTGATCGGTGAGGCCCCGAAGGCCGGCGAGGTTGTCGAGCGGCAGGTCTGGGGCCGCGTTCGTTTTGTCGATGGGGGGGTTGAAGACTCGAAGTGGGTCGTAGGCATCGCGCCGCCAAGCGAAGCAGATTGGCGGTCCTTGGACGCTTTCTTCCGGCGCTACGCGTGGGCCAAGCGCTTGCTCTATGTCGTCCGCATGCGCTCGCCGGACGTACGGTTTTTAGGCGTGGAACGCACGTTGCACTCGGCGGGTTAGGGCTACGTACAAACGGGAGTTGTGATGATTCGATCATTCGTAAAGAGCACGGTGAAGTCGGCGGTAAAGCGAGCGCTCGGAATTGATTCGCCGGAACGTGGCGGGTACCCGAGCCCTGAGCCGGCGCCCCCCCCACCCGTAGCCGCTCCGCCAGTGACACCGGCGGCTCCTCCCGCACCAGAACCTGCGGCGAGTACGCCCGCTGTTGAGGCTGAGGCTCCTGCGGCGGAGAAGCCCGCGGCGAAGAAGCCCGCGGCGAAGAAGCCCGCGGCGAAGAAGCCCGCGGCGAAGAAGCCTGCGGCGAAGAAGCCTGCGGCGAAGAAGCCCGCGGCGAAGAAGCCCGCGGCGAAGAAGCCCTCGGCGAAGAAGCCCGTGGCGGAGAAGCCTGCGGCGAAGAAGCCCGCGGCGAAGAAGCCCGCGGCGAAGAAGCCCGCGGCGAAGA
>CAZKOI010000080.1:0-11843 GCA_964554315.1 uncultured Enterobacterales bacterium
CGACCACGATCGAGAGAAGCCCTGCGGCGAGCCCCCACCTTGGGCTCTGCTCGTGCAGTGCCGTCCAGGCGCAACCGATGAAGAGAGGGAGCGACCACAGCGCGAGGTGTTCGGGCGTGCCATCCGCGAGCGCGTGGTGGAGCATTGGCTGCCCCAGCATGAAGGCTCCGGCGAAGACACCGCACAGCCAGCTATCGGTCATTCGGCGGCCTAACCATGCCGTGCCCAGTGCCGCACCAAACAGAAGAATGAAGAGGTCGATGTTCCATGCCAGCACGGGATCAAGCACGCCCAACGGGCTCAGCAGAATGCCCGACGCTAGCGGCAGCACCAGCAGATGAGCGCCGGTGGGAAAGTTGACCAATGTGGACTCCCAGGGAAGCTCTCCCGACGCCAGCGATCGGCTCACGTGGCTAAACCCCCAAGCACCTCGCAGGGCATCCGTCTGGGCGTCACCAAAGATCTGCGTTTCGATCGTGGCCAAGCCGGGCTGAAGCACCCAAGCGGTTAGCGCCGCGATGGCGAGGGTCGCCCAGAGAGCGCTTGTGCGGGTCAGGGTGAGAAGTCGGAGCACGGGGCTAGCTTAGCCTGAAGCGCTGACGAGGATTTGGTCGAGGGTCATCAGCACAAAAATGCCGCTCAGGTAAAGAAGCGAGAAGAGAAAGAGGGCGCGCGCCCAATCCGCACCCAAGCTTCGGCGCATGCCCGTCCAAGCACGCCACAAAAAAATGCCTCCGAGCACGATAGAGCCGGCCAGTGTTGCGACTCCACCGAGACCGAGGTGCACGAGCCACAGGCTGGAGCAGAAAAGCGCGAGGGTCCAGCCGAATATGTGGCGCCGTGTGGCAGCGTCACCGTGTGCCAGCGGCAGAATCTTCATGCCGGCCGCTGCATACTCGTCCTTGCGGTACAAGCCGATGGCAAAGGTGTGAGGCAGTTGCCACAAGAACAAAATGGAGAAGAGCGCCAGACCCTCAGTGTCCACGGTGCCTCGGTGGGCGGTCCAACCAATCAGAGGCGGCATGGCTCCCGCGATTCCTCCGGCAAAAACATTGAGCCAGCTCCGCCGCTTCATGGGCGTGTACACGAACACATAGATGCACCAAGCAGCCACAGCGAGGGCGGTCGTCAGGGTGTTGGTCTGTGTCGCCATCCAAGGGACGGCAATGACCATGAGCAACCCCCCATAGACAAGCGCTACAAAGGGTGCAAGACGACCATTGGGCAGCGGACGTGTGCGCGTGCGGGCCATGAGCTTGTCCGAGTCGCGCTCAATGTAGTTGTTGAGGCTGTTCGCGCTACAGACCACCAGTGTCGTGCCCAAGATGCCCGCAAGAATGGTGGCCAGCGGTGGACTCCCTCCAGCCAAGAACATCCCACCACCGGCAGTGAAGATCACGAGGAAGCTGAGTCGCGGCTTTCCTAGAGACCAGAGGTCTGCGACGAAGCTGGACCCCGCGGGCTCATCGTGCTCAACATCTGACATTCGGTATGGCGTCCTTAACGAGTGGGAGTTCTATGCGGGCCGTGTGGGGTGTCAAGCGACGCCATCGCAACACATTCCCCTCGCACGACATTCGAACACTCATGGAGCAGGCTTAGCCCGAAGTGTTTCAACGTGAGCCAGCGCGGCACGGGCACCAAACTCCGGCAGGTCCGCCCTGGAGATTTCGACCCCGCGCAGCTTAAGCGCCTTTCGGATCTTCTTGAGCTCCGCCATCGTGGACGACTGTACAACACCGAACATCTGGACATCGTACCGCTGGTCTCCGACGTTCTCCCAAGCCCAAGCGGTGTCCGGCTTGTCCGTGGTGAAGCGTTCATTGAAGGATCGAGCGCCTTGGCTAATGAGGTAGACCAGAGCGGTTTTGCTCGCGACATCGCTGCCCGCGGTTGCGGCGTTGACCTTCCAGGTCGATGGCTGGCTCAGGTCCGCCGCCGATCCGAGTCGACCACTCTTCCCGTCTGCCCCGTGACAATCGGCGCAGGTGTTCGAGCCCGGTGCGTTGAATACCCTTGCACCATAGTCGGCGAGATCATCAGACGACAGCGCGCTACGCCACGACCGACCGGGAAGAGCTGGCGCCTCTAAGAGGCTCTCGACGGGCTCTCCACCGCTCACCATGGGCTCGGGAGATCCACCGCACGCCCCGAGCATGAATAGCAGGGCGCTTCTCAAGCGAGGCTTCCTTGCGTGACGAAGCGACGCCACACCACGTCCTCGGTGATGCCATGAGACCCCGTTCTCTGCACCACCGTCACTCCTCGGCCAGCAGACGTGAGATGTCGCGTGATAGGCGCGCAGTGGTGTCGTCATCGTCCACGCTGTAGTAGCCGCGGATCTTCATGCGCGGGTCAACGAGGACGAAGTGCGATCCATGCATGAGGGCTTCGGGGTTCTCGACGGTAGATGCGTCGCCCATGTAGGTCTTCATGCCATCGATCACCACGCTTCGGATGTCGCTGATTGGACCGGTTAGGAAGTACCAGAACTCCGGCTTCGCCCCGAACCTCGCGGCGTAGGGTGCGAGGACGTCGGGGGTGTCATACTCAGGGTCGACTGAGAATGAAACGAGACGCACCTGCTGACTCAAGGGTTGCGTGGCGTCCTGGAGTCGGGCCATGCGATCCGAGAAGATGGGGCACACCGTGGTGCATCGAGTGAAGATGAAATTGGCCACCCAAACCCGACCCGTGAGGTCCGTCGAGCCGAAGCGCTTGGCGGTCTGGTCCGTGAGACTGAACGCGGGTACCTGGCCGAGATCTGGGAGCGGTTTCTCCGGCGCACTCGTGAGTCTCATGAGCAATGCAGTGCAGCCCATCAGCGCGGTCAGGGCGACCCAGAACAGAGGGCTCCGGCGCAATCGGGCGAGCGGATGAAGGGCATCGTTGGTGGGGCTGGGCATGGGGCCGCTGTAATCACCGAGACGCGCTTCGCAAGGAGTCGCGCTTTCCGCGAGCGGTTGTGTTGGACGAGGCCGCCAACGATCCGTTAGGGAGGCGGGCCTGAGCTCGCTCAGACCTTCGAACCACTGTTTCTCACCCTTCACACGTCTGCGCGAGCGGGCTGTGCTGAAGTCGCTCACATCGCCCGAGAAGGGCACACTCTAGGGAGAACTCATGAGGGATCCTATTCGCGTCGCGGTCACCGGTGCAGCTGGCAACATTGGCTATGCACTCCTCTTTCGGCTGGCATCGGGCAGTTGCTTTGGCGACGATCAGCCCATCATTCTCCAGCTCCTTGAGATTCCACCGGCCATGGGTGCTCTAGAAGGCGTGGTCATGGAGCTGCAGGACGCAGCCTTTCCCTTGGTGCACGGCATCGAGACCTCCGATGACGCAAACGTGGCCTTTAAGGACGCTGACGTCGCCTTTTTGGTGGGCTCTCGTCCGCGGACCAAGGACATGGACCGCGCGGACCTCATCAAGGTCAATGGGCCGATTTTCACGGGTCAAGGCAAGGCGCTCAACGACCATGCCAAGGCAACGGTGAAGGTCCTGGTGGTCGGGAACCCGTGCAACACCAACGCACTGATCGCGTGCCACTCGGCGCCCAACATTCCGAACACTCAGTTTCACGCCATGACTCGCCTCGACGAGAATCGGGCGAAGGCCCAGATTGCGAAGAAGTTGGGCGTTACGGCTGGGCAGGTGAAGAACCTGGCCATCTGGGGCAACCACTCCAACACCATGTTCCCTGACTTCTACCACGCTCTGGCCGCAGGTTTGCCCGTCGCAGACCAGGTAGGAGAGGGTTGGGGTCAAGGTGACTTCATGCAGACTGTCTCCACACGCGGCAAGGCCATCATCATGGCCCGTGGCGCTTCGAGTGCGGCCTCAGCGGCGTCCGCTGCGGTCGACCATATGAGGTCCTGGTGGCTGGGTACGGAAGGCGACGAGTACACCTCCATGGCGCTCTGGTCGAAGGGCGAGTACGGGGTGCCCGAAGGCCTGATCTTCTCGTTCCCGGTGACGGTGTGCGACGGTCAGGCGACGGTGGTTCAGGGTATCCAGCATGGTGCCTACGCCCAGAGCAAGATCGATGCGACAGCCGCGGAACTGATCTCGGAGCGCGAGGCGGTGGCCGACCTCCTCGGCTAGTGCCTCGGTTGGGGCACCGTAGTCCCAACGAGTCATTTAAGTCCCGCCCATGTGTGACAAAAATGTCGCACATGGGCGGGTTTCGTTTGCACCTGACGATGGAGATCGGGTTACGAGGCGTCAGGAGGGCTCTGGTGCTTGGGGTGGCACAGATCTTGCTTAAGAGGCCGCTGTCTGGTGCCGAAAGATGCACCTCCGCTTTTACATTCTAGGGAGTTTCCATGTCGAACCGCTCACTTCTCATTTGTCTGCTCTCCATCTCGTGCTCCGAGCAAAAATTCTCGTCGGTCGGCAGCTCGAGCGACGGCGACGGACCTGCGATTCGAGTGACACCGAGCCTGATCGACTTTGGCGGTCTCAGCCAGGATGACGACCCGGTCACGCGGCAGTTTGATGTCATCAGCATCGGCGGCTCACCTGTCGACATCGAGTCGCTCGTGATTCAATCCGAGGTAGCGAGCTTCACGATCATGTCTGAAGATCTGGCGGGCACGACGCTCCTTCCAGGCGAGATGACCACCGTGGACGTAATGTTCGAGCCCATGGCAGCCTACGAGCAGACAGGGCAGGCCGTGATCACAAGCAACGTTGACTTTCCTCCGGAGGTCGCGGTCGACCTGCTAGGTACGGGCACGATTCCTGAGCTTCAGATCTCTCCCGACCCGCTGAACATGGGCACGACTTATGTGGGCTGTGTCGCCCCCGATGAGGTTGAGCTCAAGAACGTCGGGACGGACACCCTGCAGATCTATGAGGTCGACCAGGAGGGAGACTCCTTCAAGATGACCAACTCGCTGGACCTGCCCCTCATCCTCGAGCCCGAGGAGTCGGTGACAGTCTTCCTCGAGTTTGAGCCTGACGATGTGGGTGAAGTGGAGGGCTCGCTGGTGGTCCAATCCAACGAGCCGCTGGGGACCCGAGAGGGCCTCCACATGGGTATCGGTGAGGTTGGAGAGACCTTTGAGGATGAGTGGATCGTCCCCGAAGACCCTCCCTCGGACATCATCTTCTATGTGGACCAAAGCGGCTCAATGAGTGATGACCAGGCGCGCCTCGCGAGCAACTTCTCGACCTTCATCTCGGAGTTGACGACCTACTCCAACGACTGGCAGATCATCGTGGCCAACGCCGACAACGGGTGCAACGCGCATGGCGGGGTGTTGCGGCCTGAGATGGTGGACTATGAGACCCGGTTTCAGTCTGCAGTCAGCAGCGGTGGTGGATTCTGGACCGAGGCAGGGCTGACCATCACGTCCGAGGCCGTCGAGAAGACGGACCCGGGCGAGTGCAACTGGGGCTTTTTGCGACCTGACGCGATGCTTCACATCATCATGGTCTCCGATGAGCCGGAGCAATCCAGCAGCTCATGGGGCTGGTACATGGACAAGATTGTGGCGAAGAAGGGCAGCTCTGCGAACGTGAAGTTCTCGGCCATCGCAGGCGACTACCCGGGAGGATGTGCAACCGCTGAGGCCGGCGACGGCTACTACCAGCCCGTCTACGGGACAGACGGTGTGTACCTTTCGATCTGTTCCGACTGGGCAACACCAGAGAATCTCGCCATGCTGGCTGCTGCGAGTGTTCAGATGGCAGCGTTCGAGCTCTCAGCAACGCCTGCACCCTCGTCGATCCGCGTCTGGGTCAACGGCACAGAGCGACTGTCGGGTTGGCACTATGACGAGGACGACAACACGGTCGTTTTCGACGAGGGCATCCCAGAGGACGACGATGTTGTGCGCGTGACATACGGCGGCATTAGCGTTTGCGACTAGGCATCGTTCTCAGTTAGCCGCTGGCGATGATTGCCCGTCTCAAAGCCATTGGTGCGGTCGCCTTCTTCTTGGCGTTCGGCGCCTATCACACCGCTTGCTTTATCCAGTATCGGGATATCCCTGCTCAGTATAAGGCGAGCGCCTACACGGGCTCGAACGTGTTTTGGTTCGCGCGGTGGAAGATGTTCACGGGTCTGAGTCGGTACCACACGGTGCCGGAGTTTCAGGGGCGCACATTTGACGAGCGCACGCAGGTCATGTCGGAGTGGACGTCGCTTCCGATGGAGGAGTGGTACCCCGCACGCTGGGAGAGCGGCTATCGATGGGAGAGGCCTGCGGTGTACACCCGACCAAATGTTCAGGTGAAGTTCTTGGAGCTTGCATGTGAGCGGTCGGGGGCCTCCGTCGTTCGTCTTCTTAAGCATCGCTGGAAGGCCACGCTGGGCCAGCGAGATCAGCCCAAGCGCAACCATAAAATTGAAGAACTGGGGGTACTCGATTGCCGACGGCGCAGCGCTAAGCCTCGGGGGATCCGCCTATGATCCGCCGGTTTTTTGCCCTTGAGGTTCACGAGGGGTGGGGGCTTGCGCGCAGGCTGTGGGCCATCGGTATGGCGATTACTTGGCTGCAGCGGGGCCTTCACTTTGAGGAGCGGTACACCGATGCTGGCGCTCTCGTGCTGCGGTCCTATGTCCCCATCAACGACCTGTTTTACTTCTCGCCTCTCGGCGGATGGGTGGTCTACGCCGCTCTGATGACGGCTCTTGTGATGGTGTTTTTGGGTCGAGCGACCCGCACTGCGCTGGTCCTCGCCATCGTCGGACACCTCGCGCTCAACCTTACCGAGGGCATCAACTTCAAGGGTTACGACCGCCTCTTTTTCTGGCAGAGCCTCTGCTTGTTGGTGGCCCCGGGTCGGATCGACGGCCGCGGTGTAGGCCTTCCAATGGCACGCTACTGCGTCTTGATTACCTATTTCGGACTCTATGGTCAGACCGGCTGGGAGAAGATCGCGAACGAGCCCTCGTGGTGGGAGGGGCTCCCGCTCATGTACAACATGGTGCACCGTAATTTCGGGGACATGCCGTTGGGCGTGATGATCTCCGACGTGACCTGGTTGATGGTTCCAATGTCGTGGACGACGCTGGTTTTTGAGGCTGGTTTTCCTTTCCTCTGGTGGTTTCGCCGAATTCGCCCATGGCTGCTCCTCACGGGAGTCGCCTTCCACATCGGCATCCTCGTGTTGATGAATGTCCCCAATTTCACGGCGGCATCCCTGGCTCTCTACCCAATGCTGTTAGCTCCCACAGAGTACGAGAGGCTCCGCGCCCGGTTTGATGCCCTCGTCGCCAAGCTGAGGGGCGGGCCTAGTCTGCGGGAAGGAGTGCCTCACCATTCGCCCTGAAGGCCTCAATGGTCTGGTCAATCCCGGCATCATCGACGTCGAGATGGGTCACGAGCCGAAGCTCAGTTGACGAGACACTCAAGCACCGAACACCGGCCGTCGCGAGCAGGTCTTGAGCCTTGGGTGCATCTGCGACGGTGACGTACACCATGTTGGTCTCTGGAGTGTTGGTGGTGTAGCCCATCTCGGCAAGGCACGTTGCAAGCCGCTGCGCTCGATGGTGGTCATCGGCCAGGCGTTCAACGTGGTGCTGCAGAGCGTACAGGCCTGCAGCAGCCAGGATGCCAGATTGACGCATTCCGCCTCCGAGAGCCTTGCGAACCCACAGGGCGCGATCCATCAAATCAGCCGGGCCGGCAATAAGGCTTCCGACGGGCGCTCCCAGTCCCTTCGAGAGGCATATTGAGACGGTGTCGTAGTCTCGCACGCGCCGCTTCGCAGGAATCCCGCTCGCCACCACAGCATTGAATAGCCGTGCACCATCGAGATGGGTTGATGCTCCTCGGGTGTGTGCCTCCCGTGCCAGCGCATCGAGGGCTTCAAGCGGATGTGGAGTACCGCCACCCCTGTTCGCCGTGTCCTCCACGGTAAGGAGACGGGTCGGAGCGCAGTGTGGATCCCGCTTCGGGAAACCTGAGCCGATGTCAGCGGGGTCCAGAATGCCGTTGACACCCATGATCGTGCGGGTCTGTACACCTGAAATCATGGCCGCACCGGCAGCCTCGTAATTGAACGGGTGTGCCGTTTGCTCCATGAGGATGGAATCCCCCGGCTGGGTGTGCAGTCGAATGGCGATCTGGTTGGCCATGGTTCCGCTGGGAACAAAGAGCGCCGCTTCCTTGCCGAGGAGGGTCGCAGCGTGCCGCTCAAGGGCCTGGACAGTGGGGTCGTCCCCGAGAACATCGTCGCCCAATTCGGCGGACCGCATGGCGTCCCACATGCTTCCCGTGGGTTGGGTGACGGTATCGGACCGAAGGTCGACTGTATTCATGACTTTCTCAGCAGCGACGGGAGGTAGGTGCTCGGCAAGGGTACACCGTGGATATCAAGCAGTGTGCCGCCGATCTGTGCGATCGTGCCGCTGACAGTCGGCCCGGACTCGGCGGTCAGTCGCCGCCTGCCTACTGGATCGAACAACCAGAGAGGAACAGGGTTCAAGGAGTGGCTGGTGTGGGGTTCGTCGATGTAGCCGCCGGTTCGCTTGTCGAGTCCGAACATTTGGTCTGCATTGCCATGGTCGGCGGTGACCAGCAGCGTACCACCCACAGCTTCCACCGCCGCCTGGAGCCGCCCCACGCAGGCGTCGACACACTCGACGGCCTCTATTGTGGGCTGCAGCTGCCCGGTGTGTCCCACCATGTCTCCATTTGCGAGATTGAGTCTGATGTGGTCGAACTGGCCCGAGTGGATGGCCACGATGGCTGCCTCGGTCACCGAGTCAGCGCTCATCTCGGGGCGTTGATCGAACGGAACGGATACCGAGGGAAGCTCTCTCCAGGTCTCACTCTCAGGCTGCTCGCCGCGATTACCGTTGAAGAAATAGGTCACATGGCCATACTTCTGAGTCTCGGAAATGGCGAAGGTACGTATCTGGGCCTGTGCAAGTTGCTCGCCCACGGTGTCTGTGATGATGGGGGGTTGCACGAGGTAGTGTCGCGGTAGAAGGAGGTCTCCGTCGTACTGCATCATCCCTGCGAAGAACACGCGCGGCACACGATCCCGGGCGAATGCGGTGAACTCAGAGTCATCGAACGCCTTGCAGAGCTGGACGGCTCGGTCGCCACGGAAGTTGAAGAGAATCGCGGCGTCTCCGTCGTGCATGCCGTCATAGTCTCCAACGACGAAGCTTGGCAGGTACTGATCGTCGACGGAATCATCCTCTTCGTACATCGTCCGAATGGCCTCGCTCGCGCTCGCGAACCGGCGTCCCTCGCCCTGCACATGAGTACGCCAGCCACGCTCGACCATGGGCCAGTCCGCTTCGTATCGGTCCATGGTGATGAGCATGCGCCCACCTCCGGACCCCACGGCATAGTCTTCAGGAATCCCCGCGAGCAGGGCCTCGAGTGGCTCGATGAAGCCCAGTGCCGACCGTGCACTCACGTCTCGGCCGTCCGTCAGGGCGTGAACCCTGAGACGCTTCACGCCATCTCTATGCGCCCGCTGAATCATGGCTCGCAAGTGGTCGATGTGGCTGTGGACGTTACCGTCGGACACGAGGCCGATGAGGTGCAGGGTTTGTCCTTGGGTCGCCGCTCTCCAGGCATCTGAAGACCAGATTGTGCCCGCGGCGACCGCACCCTGGACCAGCTTTGCACCTTGGTCAAACACACGCCCTGCGCCCATGGCGTTGTGCCCTACCTCTGAGTTTCCCATGTCACCGTCGCTCGGCATGCCGACGGCGACCCCGTGGGCGCTCAGGAGAGTCCACGGGTGGTCCTTGGACAGGCGGTCAAGGTGCGGGGTCTTGGCGAGGAATACAGCGTCACCCCGGTCGCGGCGACCCCAGCCAATTCCATCGAGAATACAGAGAACAACAGGTCCGGTCGGCATGGAGCAGAACTAACATCTGTGGCTCTAGCTTGCGGTGCTATCTCCCTCGGCTGTGGCGAAGAACGCGCCCATGGCGCCCGCGAGTATACACGCCGGCACGATGATGCTCGGATACAGCCCGAGGAACATCCCGACAGACTTCCATGCGTCGAGTCGTGTGGGCTGCCAGGCGTGCGGGCGAAGAAAGAAGAAGAGAAAGATCACCACACACCCGAACGGCAGCCCGAGGAGTGAACCCCAGTACCACCGCATCCACTGCGCTCTGAACAAAGGACTGCTGAACAAGCCTACGACGCCACCCGCACCCGCCGCGACCCATACCTCAGGCACCAGGACGCCCGCGACCAGGCCCAGCTTGTCCTGCACAATCACGATCGCGTAGGCCGCGACGAAGGTGACCGCAGCCCAGGCCAACGCTGGCCGGCTCGCTCGCCGCAACCCAAAGCGCATCTGACTCCTTGATGAGGGTCCCAGCATACACGTGATCCGCATCCTCGGAAAGGTTCACGGGGCTCACCCATGGTTACGTGTTAGGGGGCTCCATCGGGGGGATGGCCCGCTGCCCTGACCGCGTGCGATGGGCGGCGCCGTTGTCCCTACCTTTGGAGAGAAGATGAGCAAACCGAAGTTGGTAGAGACCACTGTTCCAGAACCGACAGCCGACGAGCTGCGGCTCGCCTACACCGTTGGGGCACGATCGCGCGCCCTCGAGGAACACATCGTCAGGTTGGTGAGCCGCGGTGAGGTGAAGTTTGCAATCTGGGGCCCGGGTGAGGAAATCCACGGAACCGCCACCGCGCTGGCACTGTCGAAGCACGTAAGCGATGTAAGCCACTTTGGGATGGTGCCGCACTACCGGTCGGGCGCGCTCTGCTCGATGTGGTGTGAGCTGAATGGGCGGGAGAATTTCTCGCTGGATGTCCTCCGGCAGCAGTTCTCGAAGGACACGGACACAATGAGTCGCGGCCGGCAGATGGTCTACCACCTGGTCATGGACGACGTGGGAATCCTGCCGGTTCAGTCACCGGTTGGAATGCAGCTCGGAAAGGCTGCGGGCTATGCCATGGGCTTCAAGCTCAAGGGCATCGACGACGGCATTACGGTCGGGATCATCGGAGACGGCACCAGCGCTGAAGGCGACCTCCATGACGCGATGAACGCGGCCAGCGTCTGGAAGCTTCCGACCATGTTCATGGTGACGGACAACGGCGTGGCCATCTCGACCAATCCGGACGAGGGGAGGGGCATCAAGGACTTCAAGGCGTACGCAGAGGCTTTTGGGATGCGTCACTTCAGCTGTGACGGCCGGGACTTCTGGGACGTGTACAACACGATGTACGAGGCATTCCAGTACATCAGCGAGGCGCAAGCGCCCGTCGTGATGCACGTCCACTCGCTGCCCCGGTTCAACGGACACAGCTCTGCTGCAGACGTCACCTTTGACTTGGGCCAGGACGATCCCTTGCTCCGCTTCGGGCAGTCCCTCGTTGAGCGCGGCGTGCTCTCCCCGGACGACGTGATGACACGAGTAGAGGGCTCGGGCCGAGACTTCTTCGCCCACCATGAGCTTGGCCGGGTGATGTCTACAGAGGACGAGGTGATCAAGGCCCTTCTTGAGCAGGTTCGGGCAGAGCCTGACCCGCCGGCAGACAGCATTCATGAGAATGTTATGGCGCCCTTCCCCGAGGTATCGGAGCGTCCGGGCGAGGGGACAACCAACATCACTTATGCTGGGGCGATTCGTGCCGCGCTCGATCAAATCCTTGAGGAGAAGAACGGCGCCATTTGGGGCCAGGATGTGGGGCGTCTCGGTGGGGTCATGCAGGCGACTGCGGGGCTAAAGAAGTCAAAGGCGGATCGCATTATCGACGCGCCACTCAATGAGCCTTTGATCATGGGCACCGCCTGTGGTGCCGGGCTGCACAAGGACCTCACGATCCTGCCAGAGGTCCAGTTCGGGGATTACTCGCTCAATGCGTTCCACTGGTTTGTTCACATGGGCAACCTGTACT
>CAZKOI010000081.1:0-11813 GCA_964554315.1 uncultured Enterobacterales bacterium
CACTTCACGCCCGTAGGCTTCGAGAGGATGGTGATTCCCCGCTCCCGCTCGAGGTCCATCGAGTCCATGACCCGATCAGAGAGCTCTTCGTGCGCCTTGAATGAACCCCCTTGTCGGAGCATGTGGTCGACCAAGGTGGTCTTCCCGTGGTCAACGTGCGCAATGATGGCGATGTTTCGGATGTCTGTAGTAGGCATGGTCCCTCCCGAGGGCGAACGCGCGGCTAACCGACCATGCCCCTGCTGGGCCACACCTGTTTAGCGACCGGTGTGTGACAACCTGATCCAATCAGAGGATGAACGGATACGTCATGCTGAGCGGATCGCCCTCGAAGGCCGGGAAGCTGATCCCCTTAAAGGCACGACCAAGGCAAGAATCGAGGGTTGTTCCCTTGTACTCTGCTGTGGTGACCCGCGCTGAGCTCACTTTTCCTGTCGGCATCACGGTGAACTTGACGTTGATTCGCTTGGGCAGCGTGCCAGACGTGTTCTTTTCCTCGACGAAGCAGCGCTTCACCGTCATGTTTGAGCGAATCATGGTGTCGACCACAGTGAGCGGCAGGCTCTTCATCTTGGGGGCACCTGCTGGTTCAGCTTTCGGTGCGGGCGGGGCGGTCCGGGCCGATCGCGACTCCTCGGACCGGCGGGATCGAGCGGAATCACGCTTTTCGCGCTCAGCCCGAGCGCGCGCTGCCGCATCCTCCATCTCCTGTCGCCTACGTTCCTCTGCTGAGCTTCGACTGTCCGCGACTGGAATGTCGTCAAAGTCGGGATCGCCGAGGTCTTCTTCATCCGCGACAGGGGCAGGTGAAGGCTCGGGCGGCGCTGGAGCCTCTCGCTCTGCTGGCGGGGGCGGTGCGACGCTCTTGGTCTCTTCCTCGCTTGGCGGCGGAGCGTCCGCGCTCGGGGCGGCTTTTTGGTCCAGGCCCGCGTCTGCCTCCTGAGCCTTTTCGTTGGTCGCATCCACCGCCCCTCCGTCGGCACGCGCTGGGGGCTCTTTGGAGGTGGATTCCCCAGAGGAGAGCGTGGCCCCTTCGTACATGGCGAAATCAACGAAGGCCGTACCGCCTGCACTAAGGACAACCGCGAGCCCAAGGGAGACGGCAACATTGCCCGCTCGACGCCAGAGGTTTCCCGTCACCAAGAGAAACAGGCATGTCAAGGCGCCCAAGAGGCCAACAAAGAGGCCCAGCGAGCGCTGCAGGTCTCCACCACCCGTGTTCGTTGCGAGCATGATCGGGCCAGCGGCAGCGGCAAAGGTCGCGGTGAGGGCCAGCAGCATGTCGGTCGGGGCAGCGTCGCTGCTCGCCTTCTTGCGCCGCGCCGCGGCCTTCATCGCATCCGCTTCCGCCGCGACTGGATCAGGACGGACCTGCGTCGGGCCTTCGTCGGACCATTCATTCTTCTTGGGGAGCGTAATGGGCGCGGTCATCGGGGCTGGAGAGGGCGCTGGCGTCGGTGCCGGCGCAGCCTCTTGGATGATGGTGTGGGCCTCATGGATGGTGGGTCCAGCGCTTCCCTCGTCGGGCGTGACGTCGTCACTCGGCGAAGCCATGTTGGGCGGTGGCGGCGCATCACTCCCCGCTCCGGCGGTGACGGGACGACGGATCATCATCCCGAAGCCGCACTTTCGACAGGTTGCCTTGTTGACTTCCTTGACGAGCTTGGACTCAGGGATCTTGTAAGTGGCGCCGCAGTTCTCGCATACAACTCGCATCGATTTGGCTCCCGGTAAGCGGTTTTTTAAGGGGGATCAGGTAGTTCCCCGGCTAGGCCGTGTCAACGTGGGCGAGGACCGACACAGTCTGTTCAGTTAGTCCACCCGAGTGATGTGGTGGACCCTAACTGCTTGCAGCATACTTTTCGAGCCTTCGTTTGTGGCGGAGGACCGCGCCGTTGTTCGGGATTCTCTGACAGGAAACTTTCGTGAGGGCGAAGTCGAGCTCGAGCGCATCGGGGTGGCCCACCGAGCCGTAAACGCGGAGGTCCAGACGGTGAGCTTCATGCTCCAGCCCGGCTTCGAGGTGCGGGGTGCGCTATGGACGCCAGATTCGCCGACGGACGTGGGGGTGGTGGTGGCCCACGGCCACTACGGACAGGGGAAGTCGGGCGCGGAGGCCCAGGACATCGCTCATCGCCTCGCAGCCAGGGGCGCTTGGGTGCTGGCGGTCGATACGCCTGGCGTCGAGGAATGGGATGTGCCTGGGCGAAGGATTCACTTTGATGACGGCGCTCACAACCGCGGTGTCTTGTTCTCTCGAGGCACGAGCGCCATGGCACTGCAGGTCGACATCCTCCGTCGAGGTGTGGATGTGCTGGAGTTGCTGGGCGCCTCTCGCATCGGTGCGACGGGGGCCTCAGGGGGCGCCGTTCAGGCGTTCTACCTGGGGTGGGTGGATGACAGAGTGACGACGGCTGCCTTGGCCTCGACACCGAGCATACCGCGAGAGTCCGCAGCCAGCGGATGCCCATGTGACCACGTTCCCGGCTGGCCTGGGCCCGATCCGAACGTGATTGCACAGTGGTCTGCACCCGTGTTGTGGATGTCGGACGTGCAACGGGATCGGCCCGTCGGCCTGGGGCCTGCCTCGACGTTCGAGGTCTTTGAGGGACCGCATTCGTTCACGGAACCCATGCAGCGCCGTACACTGGCCTGGTTCGAAGCCCACCTGGATCTTCGCGAGGGTGGTTGGGTAGAGTCCGTGCCGTCATTGGACCTGTCGGTGGTTGCGCCGGTGGAGGGTCAGCGGTCGATTGCTGATCTGGCCCATGATGCTCCCCAACACTGGGTACCGGAGGCGGCTACCGGCCTGAACCCAAGGTGGGATTGCAGCGGCGACGGCCCGGTCTTGCTCGCTCTGGGGGGCGCGTATCGTGAGGAGGCTCTAGAGGCCGGGTTTCAGCACTGCTCGCTGGACCTTGGCTTGGGGATGAGCCCATGGATCGAGAGTGTGGGGGAGGGGCGTGCCCTGGCCGATAGTGTGTACGGTGGTGTGGCTGCAGCCGTTCGCCAGAGGCCGCCCGTGGCCATTATCGCGTCTCGTGGCTGGGGCTTGGTGGCGGCTGGACATGGAAGGCCCTTTGTGGTGACCGACCCGCTCACATCACTGGACCAGCTCAAGCCGAGTGACCCACCATGGGTGCACGTGCCTGGCGCATGGGATGGCGTCGCCGAGGCTCGCTTGGCGTCGGCTGCTGCTGTGGTTGAAGACTGGTCGGAGATCATGAGCGTGCTTTCGCAGTAGCGGTTGGCGGCGCGTCGGGATTGTGGCACCGTGGTGGCATGACCCAGTGCCTGCTTCCCGCTGTGTTTGCTGCTGCCCAGGGCATGGGACCACCGGTCTCGGTGCCGGTACCCAGGTACGGTCCAGGGGAGCTCCCATGGGCCGGTGCACCGCCACCAAGTGGGGTCAAGCCTCTCCCTGGACCCGCAGCAGCCTTTGAGGTCGGGACCGAAAATTTCACGATTCAGTGGGATTCGGCGTCCGTCGATGAAGGGTTCGCGGTGGCGGCAGGAGATCTGTTGGAGGAAGCGTGGCAGGCGCTGGTGGAGCGCGATGGATGGGACCCGCCTATGACCAGCGATTCATTCAAGATCTTGGTCTGGCTCACGCCGGAGCTTGCAGCGGCGGGCCTTGCCACAGGAGACGCGACGGAGGCGTTTCCCGCAGGGCAGCCTGTGATCTATCTCAACCCTGACTGGCTCGAAGACGCGAGCTACCGAAAGCAGGTGGTTCATCATGAGTTTGTCCACACCCTGCAGTTTCACCTACGCGACTGGTACGCCGGCGCCGCCGACGAGGCATGGTACTGGGAAGCGACAGCAGAGTGGCTTCCGGAACACGTCGACCCGGCGGCAAACGGGCAGGCATGGATCGCAAGCCTCTATGCGGACGCACCCGGTGTTGCCTTCGACACCGTCGATGGTGGCCACGAATATGCCATGTTCTTGTTGAATGCCTACATCGATACCCACATGGGGGGGCTGGCCAGTCTGCAGTCGATCTGGCTGGAGAATGAAGGCTTGGACTGGCTCGGCGAGCTGGAGCGGGTGCTTGAGGTGTCGCCAGAGGTTCTGTGGGCAGGATTTGCGGGAGCCTACTATTCGCGTCAACTGCCCGACAGCCACCTCTATGCCTTGCCGACGCTTCAAGAGGGTCCGGGTGTCATCGAGGGGCGCCTAGGGGCCCGCTACATGGCGCTTGCCGAGACGCAGGGACTGCTGTCACTCGAGTCAGGAATAGGGACGCTCGTGCGCGACGGCGAGTGGCTTCACTTCACCACAACGGCCCCGATTCCTCCGGGTGATACCGTGCCCGTCCTTGTGGTGACCAACCCCGGTGAAGAGCCTCTTGAGGTCGCCTACGAGGTCGAAGTCATCGATCGGGTTGCTGATACGGGGCACACCGACACCGGCGTAACGGACACGGGAGATGGGTCGTCACACCCTTCCAATGACGGCGCCGCGGATGAGCATGATGAGTCGCCGAGCGCCGAGGAAGACTCCAAGGCGCGCGGAGGATGTGCAGCGGTGCGACGAGGGCCTCGCTGGGTTTGGGTCTTGGCGCTACTGGGCCTCAGGCGACGATTCGCGTGAAGAACAAGATGCCGACGACGGTCACGCCGTAGAGGACCACCGTGGCGAGCAGAGGCATGTCCCGAAGCAGCGTGTCGGCGGGCTCTTCACCCTCATCAAGGTTGTTGACCAAGAAGATGTATCGAAAGATGCCGTAGAGCACGTACGGAAGCGTCAAGAGCAGCCACGGTGAGGGCGAACCCAGGACCGTGTACAGCGCGTAGGAGATGACGGTTCCCGATGTGGTAATGGCCTGAAACTCGACGAGAAGCTCTGGTGTGTAATGCATCAGATTCTTGCGGGTCGTGTTGCCCTTTCCCGCCATTAGGCCGAGCTCAGATCGACGCTTGTTGAAGCCGATAAACAAGGTCAAGAACGCAGTGCACGTCAGCAGCCAGGGGCTGATGACCACGCCGATGGCAACAGCGCCCGCAGCAGCTCTCCACAGAAACCCAGCCGAGATGAACATGACGTCGAGGATGACGTGGTGCTTGAAGTAAAAGGTGTAAGAGAGGGTGGTCGCTAGGTAGAGCGCTGCAACGACGCAGAACAGAGGCGAGATGGACCATGCGAGACCGAACCCCAGCGCGAGAATGAGGACCATTTCCGCGTAGGCGGCCGTCAACGGCAGGCGGCCGGCAGCGATTGGACGCTTGCACTTCTTGGGGTGGGCTGCATCCGCGTCCTTGTCGCGGGCATCGTTGTACAAGTACCCGGCGCTAGAGAGCATGCAGAATGAGAAGAACGCCTTAGTCGCCACCAAGAACATCGCCAGATCGTTGAACTTCAGCGCAAATATCAAGGCCGCGTAGAGCAGCAGGTTCTTGATCCACTGCTTCATTCTCAGGGCTTGAACACCTGCAACGATTAGATCCAACGGTCCACCTCTGGCCTCGGCATTAGGGGATGACTGACTCATCGTTGCCCGCTATCTCGCCTTGAGGTTCAGCGCTCTTTCTTGAATTGCGTGGCCCCTTCCACGGTGAGCACCCGGACGTCATTCTTGCGGAGCTTGACGACCGTCTCGACCGGGAAGTAGCCCACGCGCGAGATTCGGACGATGTGGCTCTTATCGGGTGTGAGCGTGACCACATGGGGCGACGTGCCCGACACTTCACGCCCATCAATCGAGAGGGTGGCACCGTCTGGCGTGTGCACCTCGAGGCGAGGATCAGAGGAGATCGTTACGTTTGAGGATGGCGCTTGGGTGAGTCGTGCAGCACGATTGCCAAGCAAGAAGCCAACCAATAGCGCCGCAACGACAATGACGATTCCAATCGCCAAGCTGAGGAGCTGAGCCCGACGCATGGCCGCATTGGAGCTCATGCGTCGCTTCTGCTGGCTGGGCTTGGGGCGTGCCTTTGAGGCTTGGTAGGGGCGGCCACTGACCTGAGTCTCCGCTCCCGACACCCGTATTCGCGCCGCAGCGGCACGAGTGGGCGCTTCAGACGGTGTCTCCATGACCGGCCGAATGACGGTGTCCAGCTCATTCCACTCGGGATTGTCTCCAGACTTCTGCCCAACAATGGTGTTCTCGTCATCGACAGGACCGAAGAAGCCGCTGAGGCTCGTGTCGAGGCTGGTCAGCGGCTTGTGGTGGTCACCGGTGGGATCGAGAGAGAGGTTCGACAGGAACTCTTCCCCATCGGAGGTAGGCACTTCCTCGGTCTCGACCACGGCCGGCTCCGAGGCGATCGGGCGCTGGCCACGAACAAAGGGTCGCGTCACCTGGTCCTCGTCTGCCTCAGTATTGTCATCCTTCGGGAGATCGGTGAGCTCAGGGAACATGCCCTTGAGGTAGGCGGCCAGGGTTGCGCTGGAGAAGATGTAGCCGGCCTCGTGAAAGAACCTGTCGAGGTTATCCTTGACCGCTGTTGCAGAGGCGAAGCGGTCGCCAGGTTCCGCCGTCAGGGTTTGCTTGAGGAGGCGGTCGATGGCCGGAGGAACCTCGGGGTTGAACGCGACTGCGGGGGTAAACGACGCCTTTTTGATCGCCTCGATGGTCTGGCCCTCGGAGGCCATCTTGAACGGGTGCCGGCCTGTCACCATCTCGTAGAGCATGATGCCGACCGAGAAGAGGTCGGAACGCTGGGTCGCCTCTTCTCCGCGAGTTTGCTCAGGGCTTAGGTAGTCGAAGCGGCCCTTGACGATTCCCGTGACTGTCTTCAGCTGTCGAACACTGGCCTTGGCGATACCAAAGTCCGCCAGCTTGACCTCTCCCCGCGTGCTCAGCAGGACGTTCGATGGGCAGACATCTCGATGAACGATGTCGAGCGGCACCGGGCGGCCCCCTCGCATCACTTGCCGATTGTGTGCGTACTCCAGCGCCTTGAGCAGCTCAATGCAGATGAATGCTGCATGAGGAATCGGCAGCAGCTTGTTTCGGCTGCGGACGCGCTCCAGAACCTGCTCGAGGTTGGGGCCGTTTACATACTCCATCGCAATGAACGGCTGCTCACCCGTCTGTCCCAAGTCCACGATCTGCACGATGTTGGCGAGATTAAGGAGGCCTGCGATCTTCGCCTCTTCGACCAGCATGTCGATGTAGTCGGGGTTGTGCGCGTAGTGCGGGCTTACCCGCTTGAGGGCGAACATTCGCTCGAAGCCCCCCAGTCCTTCCTTGCGTGCCTTGAAGATCTCGGCCATGCCGCCGCTCGAGATCTTTTCAATGACCTCGTATGCGCCGAAGCTTGGATTGAGGGTGGGGTCGGACAAGGGCTCAGTTCTCCTGTCGAGAGGCTACCATCGCTGGGGGTTGGCGAGTTCTTCGTAGAGGCGATGATTTAGGTCTACGGCGCGGGCGCGAAGCCGGCGCAGTTGAGGAAGGACGTTCTCTCCGCGGGAGCGTCGACGGATGGCATCGAGGTGCAAAGCACCCAAATAGAGGTGGGTCCAGCGACTCTCTCGGGTGGCCTCGATGAGCGGAAGGAAGCGTCCGTCGGGAATCCGGCGGGCTGCGCCCGAGACCAACTCCGAGAAGAGGCCGAGCTCTTCCCATCCGTACCTCGATGCGGTCTTTTGGAGATTCTTTGCAGCGGCGATGGCCGTGTCCGCTTGCCCCTTCAGGAGCAGCAGCCGCGCGCGCTCGGCTGCGACGCATGCGCCGCCATAGCCTTGCCTCGGTTCATCGGTGGAGAGGAGCGCATCATCCAGCTTGCCCCGGGCCCAGTGCCATCGAGCAAGGGCTGCGGGAAAGTGGTCCCGTGGGGACCAGGCGGCCTCCTCGCCGTAGGCGAGCAGTGCACGACGTGCAGCCATCACATCGCCTGTCTGGGCAGCCAAGTCCAAGGACACCGACCACGCCTCACCCAAGAGGTCACTGTCTCCGAGGCCCTGAGCGGCCGTTATCGCCTCGTCCACCAACAGCTGGGCCGATGCGAGATCGCCGCTCTCCGAGGCGAGACGTGCCGAGACGACCGCTTGATTGGCGAAGACGCTGATGTCGCCGTGGGTGTGTTGAAGGAGTGCCGCGGCCGCAAGCTTATCGGTCGCTTGTTGCCGCCTGCCCATCTGGTGCGAGGCGATAGCGCCGTTGATAAGAAAGGCGGCCGTTCCGCGAGTCAATGACGCTTGATGGCATCGGGTGGCCATCACGTCGCAGAGGTTGAATGCCTCTTCCGGCCGTCCCGCATAGACGAGTGCGGCGGAGTAGGTGGTCGCCGCATCAATCTCGGGCTGGGTGAGCCGCTTTGGATGTACCGGGAGCGTGGCGTCGTCCTCGCTGAGGTCGGCATCATCCTCGACCTGCGCTCCTCGTCGAGCGAGTGAAAGTGCTTCGCGACTGGCGGCCATGGCGGCGTCATTGTTGCGAGTCCCCAGGTCGGCAAGAGCGATTTCGCGGTACATCCGCGCGGCGAGGACGGGGTGAGATTGGGACAAGCTCTTCGCCCAGAACTTGGCGTCATTAAAGAGAATCTGCTCCTTGTGGGAGCGTATGGCGTGGGCCAGCTTGAGGTGGGCGGACAGGCCGCGTCTCAGTGGTGTGTCCGCCTCGGCCGTGAGTTCTCGGATGTCCTCGAGCTGAATGGTCTGAGGTGCTAAAAATAGCTGGGAGAGCAGGGAGGCATAGCGTGTCTCAAATCGAAGGCGAGCAGCGGCGACTTCATCGTCGTTCATGTGCAGCCAGAGGAGGTCGAGCCACCGGCGTATGTGTATAGGGCGCTCGCGCACCACCTCGAGGCGCACGACGGCTGCAATATCACTGGCGGTCGCGGCATTGCCGTAGAGCAGGTGCACGGTTCGCCGCCGAACGGCCTCATCGGACTCAGGAAACCGCCCCCATGCCATCGCGGCGAGCTTGTGAGCCTCAGCAGCATCATCCAGGGATGCCCGCGCCAGCGCTCTCGTGGCCCCCGACGAAAACCGAAGGCGGGCGGAGGCACTGGCCGTGGCCGGTGCCGCGATGTCGAGGTGTCCTAGGTCCAGCCACCGACTTAGATCGGGCGCCATCTGGACGGCCACGGCCTGGGGGAAGGGTTCCTCCAAGACACTCAAGCGTGAGAGGCTGTCGGCAATCGGGTCGGGAACGGCCGGTGCGCCGCGCTCCGCTGCCAGCGCGGACCAGGCAACCTTCAAGAAGTCTCGGCCCGAGGACGTCGGCGGAGGGAGAGGACAACGTTTGCCGAGGAGTTCGCGCCAGCTCGCCTCATGGGCGGCGGGTGTCCAGCTCGGGAGGGGGGCCTGCCGAAGTCCCGCGACGGGAGTTGAGGCGCTAAACCAGAGGCGATTGGTGGTCAGGATGCGCCCCATTATTCGGTTCATACTTCCGAGCGTTCCTGGGTCCGCGAGCTCAAGGTCGTGGATCACGACGGCGATCGGTCCCGCGCGATTGATCACATTCGCAATGGCCTCCGCAGCCAGTTCGGTCGGCGGTGCCGTCACGAGGGGTACGTCACAGGGGACGGGAAGCTCGGGCCATATCCCGTGGAGGGCAGCAAGGTCGGCTCCAGCCAGCGCCAGCCGCTCCGACGGATTGCGTTGCTGAAACAGCTGGCTGAGGATCGAAATCCACGGGCCGTAGGGCGTGGTCGGGTCACACCGCCCCATGACTGAAGGGTAGCCTTTGCGGTACCAGGCGAAGCGGGCTGACGCGATAAACCTGCCCACTCCGTCCCCGAGTCCGCCCACCACGATTCGGCTGCCGGAGAGGAGCGCCTGCACGTCTTCCTCGGTGAAGACCGGCTTCGGCCAGCTGGCAGCATGCTCGGGGCGCTGCTCCACGCAGTTGGACAGGATGGCCTCGACCTCCTCCGCCGTGGGCCGGTCGGCCGGGTCCAGATCGAGCATCCTATCGACGAGGTCAGCAATAGCGATGGGGATGTGGGACCCCATTCCCACAAGAGAAGGGCATCGCTGTCCGGGCTGGAGGGACGAGGCTGGGCGGCCCGACAATGTCTCGTAGATCACAAGCCCGAGGCTGTAGACATCCACACGATGGTCATGGGGCATGCTGAGCCGCTGCTCCGGACTCATGAATGCGGGAGTTCCTCTGAGGACCGCCGCCTCGTCGGTGCTGTGCCCAAAGTGGTGTGTGCCGAAGTCCAGCACCACCGCCGTCAGCTGATCGCCCTCCCCAGAGAGGTGAATGTTTGCGGGCTTTATGTCCCGATGGGCGAGTCCGAGCCGGTGGATGCTGGCGAGTGCGCGCGCCACCTGAGCGGCACCTCTGCAGCAAGCCTCCAGCCGGACGGCGGGTTCGGTAATGGGCTTCATGTACTGGTCGAAGGGGATTCCCTCGGCGACCTGCATCGTGAAGAACAGGTAGCCCTGGTCGGCGCCTGCATCGAGCACGTGGACAACCCCCGGAATCCGCGTGGTCCTTAGTCGAGCAAACTCGGCGCGAAATCGCTGAGCGTCGCGGTCATCGGTGTTCGGTCGGGCCTTGATGGCGACCTCTTGGCCGGCCATGTCGGTCGCCAACCAGACGTCCCCCTCGCCGCCGCGTCCTATCCGGTGCTGGAGGGTGTACCCCCGCAGCTTGGTGTTTGGTTCGAGCGGTCTCATGAGGCAAGCATACGACGACTGATAACGGTGCCGACGACAAGAGTCGTCAGCTGAGGGTTCACGCCAAGGCTGGTGGGGAACACGCTGGAGTCTGCCAGGTAGAGACCGGGGAGTGCATGGGCCTGCCCGTCGGGGCCGATCACGCTCGTCGCTGGGTCGAGACCCATTCGACAGGTGCTCATGGGGTGGCTCGCATAGAGCGTGAAGTCGGTGATGGTTGCGGGGGTGAGTGCGCGGTAGAGCGACTCTGCAGAGGTATGCCGACCCACTCCGAAGACGGGGGTGAACACCTCTCGAGCGCCGCCAGCCAGCATGACTCGGGCAGTCTCTCGCATACCGAGCTTGATGCGTTCGATGTCACCGGGGGCAAAGTTGTAGGTCACGGCCGCTCGGCCGCTCGGCGTGGCTCGAACCTCGCCCTCACCTTTGTCGGAGACCATCACCACCATCCCAGCGAGGTGGGGGAGGTCACGCAGACCTTGCTCAAGACCATCGCCCACCGCATCCATCGCCACCAGGCACACTTCCGGCGGTGCGGTGAAGCCGTGAGGGAGCACCCCCGGTAAGTCCGGGTGATGAAAGAAGGCGCCTTGTGTTGCGCCACGCCAGAGATTGATCTCTTCGTCACATAGGCCAAACACGGCCGAGCCGGGGTGAACATGGAGTCCATTGCCGACGGGGCCCAGGCGGTCTCCGAGGCCGGAGGTCCAGAGCAGTCGAGGGGTGCCAAGGGCGCCGGCCGCCAGCACGACCTGCTCAGCACGGACCTCAACGGGCCCCACAGGTACGCCGGTGTCGGGGTGGTGTGCCATGCCGCGAACGCCACAGGCACGGCCACCCTCGACCAGCACTTCGGTGATCTTAGTGTCGGCCTGAATGTGGGCACCCGCGGCGGCGGCTCGCGGCAGCAGGGTGAGGTTCATGCTGGCTTTTCCGTCCGTCGGGCATCCAAAGTTACAGATTCCACAGCCGACGCACCGAGGGGTGCTCCGCGGCGCCAGTCCGCCCTCAAGACCGAGGGCTTTAATCCCACGAACAATGAGCCGATTGTTCGCGCCCGCAAACCAAGGCTGGGTCTCGGCCACGCCAATGAGTGCCGCAACTTCATCGTAGACAGGGGTAAGGGCGTCGCTTCCCCAACCCGGGTCCTCAAGGAGGCTCTCCCAGCCGTCCAGCACGGTCGGTGCGGGCTGAAAGCTCAGTGCGGAGTTGATGAGCGTTCCGCCCCCGACCCC
>CAZKOI010000082.1:0-11746 GCA_964554315.1 uncultured Enterobacterales bacterium
TTGAGCAGCGGCCAAGTGACGTGCCTGAACTGCTGCCAGCGTGTGGCGCCGTCGAGCGCCGCCGCCGACTCCAGGTCTCTCGGGATGGCGGCCAGTGCGCCGAGCGTGACCACCATCATGAACGGGAAGCCGAGCCAGGTATTGGTGATGAGGTTGGCCGCGAACGCCGTCGAGAACTGAGAGAACCAGCTGACCGACTGAGCACCGATGGCCTCCAAGAGCGCGTTGATGGCACCGAACTGCCGATGAAACATTCCCTTCCAGATCAGCGCCGTGATGTAGTTGGGTATCGCCCAAGGGAGAATGAGGAGGACCCTGTAGACGCCCTTGAGCTGCAGCCAGGGGGCTCTCAAGACCATCGCGAGGGCCATGCCGATGGCCACATGAGCGACCACATTGGCCAGCGTCCAGCCAATCGTGACCACGAGGGTGAACCAGAAGCTGAGCGCGGAGGTGATGGGCCAGTCTCGCGCGAGCAGAATGTCGAGGAAGTGAGTGATTCCGACGAAGGTCCAGGTCCCGTTGTCATGAGCAAAGAGGCTCACGGCTGCCCCGACCGTGAAGGGCAGGACCACCAGCATCATCATGGACACCGCAGCGGGACCGATCCAGGTGTACGCGTGCGCCATGGCTCGCATCTCGGAGCGTGCTCTCCATGCGCCTCGAGTCACCCACCCTGCCACCACAAGCAGCATCACGAGGGCCGCCATGATGTACGGCACAGGGCTTACTCCCTCGGGAGGAGGAGCGGTCACGACCTCGAACTCTGTCTGGGCGGCATCGAGGGCGGCCTTGGGGGAGTGCGCGCCGCGCATGACCCGCCGAATGGCGCGCGCAAGCGGCTCCCAGGATGCGGCCATCTGCTCGTTGGTTGGCATGGGCAGCGCCGTGGCCTGCTGCGTGTGAAAGGCCGCGAGGACCGGGTCCTCGGCGACCGAGGGGTGACCATAGACCGAGGTCGTGGCCACACTCTGTCGGCCCTGTGTGGCTCGTCGCAGTGCTGCCGGTTCTGCCGCTAGCCACCGCGCCAGTGCCCATGCCGCATCCGGGTGGCGGGTCTGGGCCGAGATCTGCAGCGCCTCCACGCTGAGGTAGGGCTGCGCTCGAGTGCCTGTTGCCCCGATGGTCGGCAGCGGCGCGACGCCGAGATCGATCTCCGGGCTCACCTCCCCCAGAAACCACGGCCCGCTGATGACCATCGCCGCCCGCTCGTCATTGAAGAGCTGTGTGATGAGGACGGCGGTAGGCTCCTCGACCAGCAGAGACTCGTCTCGCATACCGACGACAAACTCGAGGGCCTCGATGGCTCCCGCGCGATTGAGCTTGAAGCCGTCGTCGCCCTCCAGTGCACCGCCGAAGCCATTCATCCACGGCGCGTGGAAGAACGGCTCCGTCGACTGATAGGCGAGCCCCACCCGATCCGCGCGCCGCTCTGACCGCGCCAGCTCCAGCAGTGCCTGCGTTGTCTCTGGGGGATCGCTTATCAGCGCGCGGTTGTAGAAGAGAGCGAGGGTCTTAAACGCCAGCGGTGTACCGTACTGGATGCCGTCGTGGAACAGGGCTTGTTCCACGGTCGATGACGTGCCCTCCGTGGGCTCGGGGTTGGGTCGTATCAGCCCCAGCTGAACCCAGGTCGCGAGGCGCTCGTGCGCTGCAATGAAGAGGTCCGGTCCGTGTCCCCGCGGTCCGGCGGCCTCGAGCTTGGTGTTGAAGCCATCGTAGGGCACCGCTCGAGCCCGTACGCTGACGCCGGGCGTCGCCTCGCTGTACTCCGCAAGAAGCGCCTCCAGAGTCTCGCGCTCGGCACCTCGGTAGGCGTGCCAGAGGGTCAAATCTTGAGCTTGAGCAGCGCCGGACAACAGGGTGAGCAGGAGGGATAGCCAGAGCATGGCGCGCCCTTAGCTCGGCCCGTGGCTCTCCGCTCTAAATGGGGACGCTTTGTTCAGCTCGGCAATCTCCCAGTCCGTTCGCGCGTTCTCTTCCCTCAAGGCGCGCGCGACGGCGTGATGCAGCCGTGTGTCTCGGAGGTGGTGCAGCGAGTGGGTCATCGCAGGCCTTAGGCCTCGCTTGAGCTTGTGAATGCCCTGAGCTCCCGCCTCAAAGTGGGTCCACCCCTCCTCGATGCAGCACGCGATGGGTGCGTGATAGCACAGCTCGAAGTGCAGAGACTTGAATCCTGGGCGACAACCCCAGTACCGACCGTACAGGTGCTGGCCTCGCTGAAAGCAGAGCGCGGCCGCCACCAGGTCCTCGCCCTGAAGCGCCGCGAACACCAGGGCACTGTGGGCCACCCGGTGCGGTGCAAGCTCGAAGAACGCCGGGGTGAGGTAAGGGTGGGCGTACTTTCGGTCGATGGTGTCGAGGTAGAGCCCGTGGAGCGCACGCCACCGCTCCTCCGTGAGGGACTCGCCGCGCCACCGCTCCACACGGACGCCACAGTCATCGGGTGCGCGTCGCTCTCGGCGCGCCGTCTTTCGGTGCCTGGATCGAAGCATCGACAGCCAGTGGTCAAAGCTCTCGTAGCCGTCGTTGTGCCAATGAAACTGGTGGGTTGATCGGCCCAGCAGAGCGGCATGTCCTTCCAGCTCACGTCGCTCCTCCTGGAGCGCGAACAGCACATGGAGTGAGTGAGCGCGCGTGGCCTCCATCACGCTCAGCATGCCCTCCACGAGTGCTGCACGGATACTCGAGTGCTCGGCCAGCAGCCGGCGACCGGTGGCAGGCGTGAAGGGGACGGCGCTCACCAGCTTGGGGTAGTAGGGCAGGCCGGCCCGATGGGCGCTCTCGGCCCAGCCCCAGTCGAAGATGTATTCACCGTAGCTGTTGTTCTTGAGATAGAGCGGCGCCCGGCCCACCACCTCGGAGCCGGACCTCGCGAGAAGATGCACAGGCACCCAGCCGGCCTCAGGCCCCACGCAGCCAGACTCCTCCAGCAGGGCAAGGAAGGCGTGATCGGTGAACGGGTCAGAGACATCGACGCCTCTGTTCCAGTCTGCTGACGAGACCTCTGCCAGGCCAGAGAGTACATCGATGGAGATGGGGCTATTCACGGGCGGATCCACGGGCATCGCTCTGGGTGGTCGCGAGGTAGACGCCTGCCGCGATAACCACCGCCCCTGCGGCCTCGATGGCCTGGGGCCACTCGTCGAGCACGATCACCCCGAGCACAGTGGCGCCAACGGGCTCGAGCAGGATCACAGCGCCCACGATGGTAGCCGGCACGTACCGAATGGCCCACGTGAAGCCGATGTGTCCGAGCAGCTGTGGTCCTAGAGCCATGGCGAGGATGACCCAGAGCGCGTGAGCTCCGGTCATGTCCATTGAGGCTCCAGCGAGCGAACCAAACAGCAAGAGCCAGAGCGCACACGACGCGCAGAGAACAGCGCCATAGGGGCCCCAGTCTACATGAGGACGCACGGCCCGCCCGATGGTGAGGTAGATGCCGGCCAGACCACCGCCCACGAGCGCCAGGACGTCGCCCCGCCAGCCGCCCCCGACGTCTGACGGCGCTCCCCCGAGAGTCATGACACCCACCCCAACGAGGGCAACGAGGATGCCGCCCCAGAAGGACCGAGAAGGCGCCTCTCGAAACACGAGCAGTGAGAGGCATCCTGCCCAGACTGGGGTGAGGCAAACCAGGACCGTGGACCGCATGACGGTCGTCAGTTGGAGACTGGCGAACCACGCCCAGAAGTGAAGGGCCAGGCAGAGACCGGCCACGATCGTCCAGGCAAGCTGCCTGCCCGCTGGACGAGCCTGTTGGGGGCGGGCAGCCGCTGGGAGAAGGATGGCTGCGGCGATGCCCGTTCTCCAGAACGCGATGGCCAGCGCATGCATGTCCGGAACGAGGCGCACCAAGATGGCTGCCGTGCTGATGGCTGCGACGGAGAGACTGAGGACGAGAGCTACGCGTGGGTGAGACATGGCACCGTGAGAGACTGTGTCACAACCTACACCCTCCGCTGGCCCGTGTGTAGCCCGCGCGCTCACGGTCCCGCGAGGTGATGCATCGCGCCGATGCGGGACTCACAGTGCGCTTTCGGCGGGCGTCAGGCGGGGAGCGACCGCTGAAGAGGGCTGGCAGCGGTTTCTGCAGTCGGCCTCTATGACCTCGATGGCGACAGCGCGGGCCATTTGCTCCCGGAGGCATGTCACTTCGCACGGGCTCTTTTCATCGCTCAATACTTCTTTGGCCTCGGCCGCCTTGCCGAGAGAGGAAGAGCGGTGAGTCACGCACCCCCCGGTGATGATTGCGACGGCGAGGAGCCTCAACGATCGGCACCCTCATCGGTCTCTGTGGCGTCGTCCTCTCCGGTCACGATGCCCAGCAGGGCAGACCCGGGCACCATCATGACGGGCGCATCCGGGTTTTGAGTCGGCTCATCTTGCTCGGTCACTTGGTCGGAGATGGTGGACTCTTGTGCAGGGGAGAAGGGAGGATGAGTCGGAAACTCCTCGACCTCGACCAAGCTGACGACCTCGGCGTCATCGCTCGAGGCTCGGATAAAGGCCTCGGGCTCGTCCATCTCCGTGTCACGCATCTCGGTCGTGAGGGCCTTCGCCGGCGGCTCGTCGAGGGTGGTGTCCTGCAGCGCCACGCTCGGCTCATGGATCAGCGTCTCCTCGGGGACGACGGTCGGATGGGAAGACGGCACAACAGGGGTGGGAATCCTTCGCTCAGGAATCGGTGCCAGCGCGGTCTCGAGCGCGTACAGACAGATGAGGACCATCATGAACACCGCGCCCAGCAAGCTCAGCCACAGCTCGGGATTGTCGCGCGTCTCGATGATGTGCACGCCGATGGGTACGGCGACCACAGCCAACCCGATGAGCACAGCAACGCCGGCCTTTCGGAGCTTCTGTATTCTGGGGTCCGGAGTCGACATCAAAGCCGCCTAACCCGTACGACGCGGTGGGCGCTCGTCAACGCACGGCCACCAGGTTCTCTTCAGGCGCTTCCTCGACCAAGTCCCCGTGGTAGAGCGGAACCCAGAAGCGGTCACCCGGAACCAGCACGGGGGCTGCTGTCAGCTTGACCTTGTCTCCTCGCTTGAGAATGCAGCGGACCTTGGTTCGCTTGTCGAATTCGTTGTGCAGGCCTGGGTAGTCTTGGCGGACGTTGACGCCCAGCTCGACGGTGACCACCTCGCCTTGACGACCGGGGCTCTCCTCCCCGGCGTACCAGTAGCCGATGAAGTCGCTCTCTTTGTCATAGGTGCAGCGTCCGTTTCGCCACGCAGGACCGCTCGGGCGTTCCTCGGGCGGAGTGTGGGTGCGTGTGTACGCGGGGCCTTCGGGCTCGATCGGCGCCACCTCGACCTCCGGCACATCGGCGAGAGCGGGCTCGCTGAGCTCAGCCGCGGCCAGAACCTCTGATGCGGGAGCCTCGACGGCGACCTCGGCGACAGCGACGGCGGGCGTTTCGCTCTGGCTGCCCACTGACCAACCCGCGACTCCAAACCCCAAGGCGATGGAGGCCGCGGCGAGTCCGGTGACCACTCGGTTGCGAACGATGCGTGCGCGGGCGCCGAGCAGGTTGCAGACGGCCTGCAGGTTTTGGTCGGCGAGGTCGGTTCGAGAGGCCACGATGGCAAGGTTGGGGAGCCGTCGTCGGTTCTGTGCGGTCGTGATGAGGTCCGCCCATGCGTCGGTGGCGTCGTCCTGTGCGTCCCCTGCGTCGATGCCCGCTTGGCGCGCCAACAGGCTCCGGACCGAGTCATCTGAAAAGCGCTTGGCGAAGAACTCGGCGAGTTCGCGGCGTTCAACTTCTGAAAACAGCATAAGACAGCTCCAATATCTTGACATGACAAGTGTATACCAAAACCCTATTCTTGGGTAGTCAGAAAACGCTATACGCTGTCCGATCGGCGGATTAGACAGCTTCGACAGGAGATATCGATGATGCGACAGTGGATGGTTTTGGCGGGTATGGTCGCCTGCGGTGACCCCATCACCGCGAAGAATGCAGGGCGTTCGGATACCGGGAGTGATGCGGACGATGGCGGCGCAAACCCGGATGGCGGCCCATCGGACGCCGATGGTGGTGGTGGCGCGGATGACCCGCCGACCATCTCGTACGCTCAAGCGCTCTGCGACCCTGCTCCTGCTCGAATGTGGGACTTTGTTGCTGTGGCCTCTGACCCCCAAGGGATCGACACCCTCAACCCCACAGGCTTTGTGTCGGTATACAACGGGGACACCTTGGTCAGTGAGCACACCACCGAGCTGGACGTGGCCTCGCAGCGCTACAGCGCGAGTGTCACTGTGGGAGAGGTCAATGTGCCTTGTGAGGATGCCGCGGACCACACCTTTCACTTCTTGGTGGTCGATGAGGACGGCAACAACAGTGCGACAAAGATCGTGGCTGGCGAGGCCGATTAGAAAAATCGCCTTGACGTACGTCCTCGATGGTCGTACCACTGGGGCATGAACCGTCGGGACTTCACGTCTGTCTCCCTGAGCCTCACCGCATGGTGGTGGCGCTCGCTTGGGGTGGCTGGCCGCTAGATCTCAACAGACTTGGCATCAGCCCACCCCCGGGAGACTGGCGGTGGGTTTTTTTTTGGACATAGCATGATGAACGCCCCCTTTGACATTGCAGCAGACCTCGACACTCCGGTGTCGGCCTTCCGAAAGCTGGGCGCCTTCAAGCCGCAGTTCTTGTTGGAGAGTGTGGAGGGGGGCGAGCGCCTAGGGCGCTATTCCTTCATCGGCTTTGGTCAGGCGACAACCCTTCACATGCAAGGGGACCAGGTATCGCTCGATGGTGAGGCGCGTGCGGCGCCAACCACGCGAGAGGGCGTGCTCGATGTCTTTCGAGAGGCCATGGCGCGGGCGCCAGTCCTCAAGCCAGAGGTGCCAGGCCTGCCCTTTAAGGGCGGTCTTGTGGGCGCTGCGAGCTATGACCTCGTCCGACGGTTCGAGCCGGTCTCGAGCGCGGGCATGCCTCCAGAGGCTCCCCCGGACGTGCTTTTCTCCGCACCCGAGTCGGTGCTGGTGTTTGACCACCTCACGCGACGAGTAGCGCTCCTGCACTCGGGCTCAGAGAGCGAGCGGGGTCTTCTCCGAGGCGAGATTGTACAGGCTCTGCGCGGTCCCGATCCGGGCCCTCGTCGCCGAGGCGAGGTCACGGTGCCGACGGCGTCCTTTGGCGAGGCGGAGTTTCTCCAGGCTGTCACGAGGGTGAAGGAGCACATCACGGCGGGTGATGTCTTTCAGTTGGTCCTCAGCATCCGGATGGCGGGACAATGCACGCTGGACCCCTTCGAGGTCTACCGAGCGCTGCGCTTACTGAACCCCAGCCCATACATGGTCTACATGGAGCTGGGTGACACGGCCGTGGTGGGCTCGTCGCCTGAAGCGTTGGTCAAGCTCTCTGGCTCGACGGCGACGCTGAGGCCCATTGCAGGAACACGGCGGCGGGGTGCGACGGCCTCTGAGGATGCGGCGCACGAGAGCGACCTGCTGGCGGACGAGAAGGAGACGGCGGAGCATGTCATGTTGGTGGACCTCGCGCGGAATGATCTGGGTCGTGTCGCCGTGCCCGGCTCGGTTCGCGTGCGGCCCTACCGCAAGATCGAGCGCTACTCGCACGTGATGCACACGGTGAGCGGGGTTGAGGGCGAGGTCCGTGACGACGTCGACGTCTTCGACCTCTTTGCGGCGACCTTCCCAGCAGGGACCGTCGTCGGCGCACCGAAGGTCAAGGCGATGCAGATCATCGACGAGCTGGAGCCCGTACCGCGCGGCATCTACGCGGGCACGGCGGGGTACTTTGGCCACGGCGGTGAGATGGATCAGGCGATCGCGATTCGGACGCTGGTGTTTGAGGGCGACCGCTACACCTATCAAGCCGGTGCAGGGATCGTCGCGGACAGTGTCCCAGTAAACGAATACCGAGAATGCCATGCCAAGGCTGCCGCGCTCGGCGCGGCGCTCAAGCTGGCCGAGGAGGGGCTGTGATGCCTAAGCTGCTGCTGATTGACAACTATGACAGCTTTACCTTCAACCTGGCACAGGCCTTCCAGATATTGGGTGCCGAGGTCACCGTCCTGCGCAATGACAAGGTGACCCTTGAGGAGGCCGAGGCCCTCCAGCCGACCCATCTGTGCATCTCGCCCGGTCCAGGCCGCCCAGAGGACGCCGGCATCTCCATGGCGATGCTGCAGCACTTCCATGGCCGAATCCCCGTCCTGGGTGTGTGTCTCGGCCACCAATCCATTGCCCTGGTCTTTGGCGGTGAGGTGGGCCCGGCGAAGGGCCTCATGCACGGTAAAGACAGCCCGGTCTATCACGACGGGCGAGGCCTCTATCTTGGTCTTCCTAATCCCTTTCAGGCGGGTCGATACCACTCCCTGGCGGTGCCCGAGGCGGGCGTACCGAGCGGCTTCAGGATCGCTTCCTACACCTCTGACGGAGAGGTCATGGGGCTGAGGCATGATTCGCTGCCCACTGTCGGCGTCCAGTTTCACCCGGAATCGATCCTGACACCTCAGGGCGAGCGACTCCTCCAGAACTTCCTCGAAATGGATGCACCGGAGGCGGTCGCATGAGGGCCATTCTCGATGCGGTGATGAGCGGCCATCATCTCTCGGAATCGGACGCCTATTTGGTGATGAAGGCGCTCGCTCACGACGAGACGCCCGCTGCGGTGGGCGGCGCGCTGTTGGCCGCGCTTCGGACCAAGGGCGAGTCGGCGGCTGAAGTTCGGGGCATGGCGAAGGGGATGCGAGATCTCGCGCTTCCAGTGCCGCTGCCTCATGACGGACCGCCGGTGGTGGATACCTGCGGTACCGGGGGCGATGGATCGGGAAGTCTCAATCTCTCGACTGCCGCGGCCTTGGTTGCTGCTGCCGCTGGACTCAGGGTCGTCAAGCACGGGAACCGATCGATATCGAGCCGCTCAGGGAGCGCGGATGTCTTGGAGGCCATGGGAATTCCCATCGATTTGGGTCCCTCGCTGGCGGCGAAGGCCCTGGTAGACCCGGGGTTTGTCTTCCTGTTTGCGCCCAACTACCACCCTGCCATGAAGCAGATCATGCCCATTCGTCGTGCGCTGGGTACGCGCACCGTGTTCAACATCCTGGGCCCGCTCTCCAACCCTGCTCGTCCACGCTTTCAAGTGGTCGGCGCCTTCTCCCTGGGTGTCGCTGAGACCATGGCGCACGCCTTAAGCGGGATGGAGATCGAGCGAGCCTTTGTGGTGCATGGCGCAGAGGGCTGGGACGAGGCGACGCCGCTGGGCCCGTATCACCTCCTCGATGTGCGACCGGGCTCGGTGACGGCGACCACGCGAGATCCCATGGAAGCGGGGGTGAGTCGCTGCACAGCGGCGGATCTTGAGGGTGGTGATGCTGAGGAGAATGCGCGTGCACTTGAGGCCATGCTCCTCGGTGAGGCCGGACCGCACCAGGACGCGGCGTGTCTCTCGGCGGGTCTCGCGCTTGAAGTTTGTGGGGAGGCCCAAGATCACCGAGAGGGTGTCGAGCGCGCCCGCGCGGCAATCCGCGACGGTCGGGCTGCACGATTGCTCGCCAAGCTGAGGGGCGAATGAGCGACTTCCTCCTCGAGATGGGTGTCCTGAGCACTGCACGGGCCAGCGTCCTCGACACGGTCGCGCTCGATGCAAAGGTCAGGCACATGACCCCGCCGCTGCCGCTGGACGTGGAGGGACACGGGGTCATCGCTGAGGTGAAGTTCTCCACACCCTCCGAGGGCACGCTCCAGTCCCCGGAAGACCCGCTCCATGCGGCTGTGGCCCGCGCAAAGGCCTATGTGCAGGCCGGGGCTCGTGCGGTGAGTGTGCTCACGGAGCCATCCCGGTTCGGCGGCGACCTCGAACACTTGGCCGCTGTCGCGGCGGCGGTCGATGTACCGGTGATGCGCAAGGACTTCCTGGTCGACCCCGCCCAGGTTCTGGAGGCACGAGTGTTTGGTGCCTCGGGTGTCTTGCTCATCGTGCGGATGCTCGATGATGCGCGTCTCGACCAGATGGTCGACTTGGCCCGAGAGTTGGGCATGTTCGTCCTCTTAGAGGCATTCGATGCCCGCGACCTCGCGCGAACAGAGGCCTATCGAGATGTGTTGGTCGGTCTCAATTGTCGCGACTTGACGACGCTCCAGGTGGACCCCGAGCGTTTCGCTCGGCACAGCGATGGCTTCCCCGCAGGGGTGGTTTCGGTTGCCGAGAGCGGCCTGCGAACGCCGGCAGATGTCCAGCGTGTGTTTGGGATGGGCTACCGGTTTGTGCTGGTGGGTTCCGCCCTCATGGCGGCTTCGGATCCGGGCTCGCTGGTTCGAGCCATGGTCCAGGAAGGCTGCCGATGAAGACGCACATCAAGATTTGTGGCTTCACTGAGGCGGTGGGTCTCCAGGCGGCGGTCGATGTCGGTGTCGATGCCATCGGGCTGGTGCTCGACCCGTCGCCGCGACAGCTGAGCTTGGGAGAGGCTGAGCGCCTGAGGCTGCTGATTCCTGATCACATCCAGTTCTTTGCCGTCTGTGGGCGCCCCGCGCTGGCGGAGGTCCTTGAGATCCACCGTGTCCTTCAGCCCAACGCGATTCAACTCATGTCCGACGCCATGCCGGACCCGAGCCTTGGTCTACCGATCTTGCCCGCCTTTGAAGATGGTGAAGATCTGGTTGAGCGCGTGCAGCGCTACTGCAGCGCAAGCGAGGAGGAGAGCCCTCTCTTTCTCACCGACGGCCCCAAGCCTGGCAGCGGCATGCTCGCGGACTGGGGACGGCTTCGCGGGCTCGGCTCGCTCGGCCGAATGATGATTGCGGGCGGTCTGCGACCCGACAACGTGGAAGATGCCATTCGGCAGCTGCGTCCATGGGGTGTGGACGTGAGCTCGGGGGTGGAGTCGGCCCCCGGGTACAAGTCCCCCGAACGAGTCGAGGCCTTTGTGGAGGCCGTGAGGCGAGCGGATGCCGCCAAGGAGGATGGCCATGTCTGACGAGCGCCAGCTGTCGCCGGAGCTAGCGAGGCTCTTGTCGGGGACCTACCCCGATGAGAACGGACGGTTTGGGCCCTTTGGCGGGCGGTACGTTCCTGAGACCTTGCTGCCGGCGATTACGAGCCTGGAGGAGGCGATGCGTGCGGCCCTGGTTGACCCCCGCTTCCAGGCCCTGCTCAGGGAGGAGCTCGCAGACTTTGTCGGCCGGCCCACCCCGCTCACCCACGCCCGAAATCTGAGCGAGCGCTGGGGCGTCGACCTGTGGCTCAAGCGTGAGGACGTCGCCCATACGGGTGCTCACAAGATCAACAACGCCATCGGGCAAGCGCTGCTGGCGAAGCGGATGGGGGCCAAGCGGGTCATCGCTGAGACCGGTGCTGGACAGCATGGCGTCGCAACGGCTGCGGCGTGCGCTCGGCTGGGGCTGAAGGCCGTGGTGTACATGGGAGCCGTGGACGTGCAGCGGCAGGCGCCGAACGTCGACCGGATGCGGCGCTTGGGTGCAGAGGTCGTGCCCGTGACGCACGGCGACGCGACGCTTCGCGCCGCCATCGACGAGGCCCTTCGAGATTGGGTCAGCGACCCGGGTGGGACCTACTACCTCCTTGGCTCTGCGGTGGGGCCGCACCCCTACCCCTGGCTCGTGAGGGAGCTTCAGTCGGTCATAGGTCGAGAGGCGCGCTTGCAGTTCCAGGACCGGGCTCAAGGTCTCCCCGATGCGGTGATCGCCTGTGTGGGGGGAGGGTCGAACGCGATCGGCTTGTTTCACCCCTTCTTGGGTGACCGCT
>CAZKOI010000083.1:0-11586 GCA_964554315.1 uncultured Enterobacterales bacterium
CACCTCGGCCGCGCCAAGCGAAAGCGCGTCGAGCTCGCGCTCAGGGTCTGGATCCGTACAGGCGACCAGCCATGGCACCGACCTGGACCGCGCCTGGGTGCCAAGCTGAGCCATCTCGTCACGGGTGAGGTGCTCATCTTGGATGAGAAGCAAGGCTGGCGGCGCGCGCTCACCGAGCAGCTCCGAGGCCTTTCGCCAGGTGGGAGCCTGGATGATCTCCACGGTGTCCTTCAGCTCCGCGAGCAGCGGCCAGAGCTTGTTGAGCCAACCACACAGAAGGAGCGTGGGTTTTGGCTGGTAGAAGCAAACGGAGCGGTCGATGACCCGGCTGTGATCGCCCAACAAGAAGCGAGCCAGTGAGGCCTGATCGGCCAAGCCGATGATGACGCGCCCCGAGGCAGGATGGGTCAACACCGGGATGCTGTGGTCGTATTCTCCCTGCTCCCACGCCCGCTGCCATCCCAAGAATTCTTCGGGTGGCTCGTCGCACATTGAGAGAAGCTCCGACGGTAGATCGTGCGCATCGAGTATCTGACTCAACACCTCGGGCTCTCCAATGTTTCGTCCCTCCCTCCAGAGGGCACCGTAGCAGGCCGCACGGACCGGGTTGGTCTTCTCAGGAAACAATCGCTCAATCACCGCGATCAGATGCGTTGCCAGCGTCGACTGGCAGCGCCTCAGGGGCAGACTCAGCTCAACGTCCGGCGCTCGATGGTGTACCTCAAAGACCTCATTGCTCAGGAGTTCCTCCTGCACGAGATCAAAGTCTCCCTCGAGGACGTGGGAGGCATGCTCGACCATCCTCCACTCGATCTGATCGGCCAGCCCCCATCGATTCACCCGCTCGAACAACGCATAGCAATAAGGACAATTCAGATCGATGTAGGCAACATAGCCCTCGAGCTGTACCCCCTCGAGCTGACTGAGTGTGGGATCCGTCGACGCCTCAACGACCACCTGAGTCGTCTGGTCCAAGAGGCCCGTGACCATCTCCGAGAGAGCCTCTCCCTCCCACTTCGGAATCTCCAGAGCACTCACCTCGACGCCCCGTATCTCCGCATCGGCCTTGTTCAGCGCAGCGAGCATGGCTTGAGCATTCGCAAAGCGCTGCTCTGGGAGCTTGGCGAGCGCCTTACGCATGATCTCCTCCAGAACCTCAGGAACCGCCGCTCGGGGGTTGAGATCAGAGGTCAAAGGAATGGGGTCCGTCAGGTGCTTCATCAGCACGCCCATTGGATCTCGTCCTGGAAACGGTACTCGCCCCGTGAGCAGCTGGCAGAGAATCGCGCCGAGGCTGTAGAGGTCGGCACGGCCGTCTACACTCTCGCCTCTGATCTGCTCAGGCGCCATGTACTGGGGTGAGCCCACAACAGACTGAAGCTGGGTCAGCTCCACGTCGGCGCCCACCTCCTTCACGACGCCGAAGTCTAAGATCTTGATGCGCTCCCCTCCCATTCCATCAGGGGACGCAAAGAGATTGGATGGCTTTAGATCACGGTGAACCATTCCCGCGCCGTGCGCCTCAATGAGTGCGAGACAGACCTGCGATGTGATGAAGATGGCCCGATCGGGTGAAAGCGGTGCCGACTGCCGGATGATCTCCAGCACCGACTGCCCTTCCAGAAGCTCCATGACGATGTAGTACAGCCGATCCTCGTGGCATCCGTAGTCAAAGATGCGAATCGTGTTCGGATGACTCAGTCGGGAGCAGAGCGATGCTTCCAAGAAAAACCGCTGCTGGAACTCATGGTCCCTCCCTGCATTCTCCTTGAGGAGCTTGACGGCAACCTTCCGATGGAGCGCCTTTTGCTCCGCACGGTAGACCCGCCCCATCCCCCCCTCGGAAATGAATTCCGTGAGGGTGTAGCGGCCATCTAGCGTCATCCCCAGCATAGAGTCTTGCGCTTCGGACAAGGGTTCTCCTCAGATCGCGAGCCTACCACGACAAAGGAGTGTCAGGCGGCACTCGTTGTGCACACCTCGTCGCTTATCAGAGCGAGCGCAGATGCAACCGCCGGGTCGCTCTGCTGTACTCTGCGGAGCGCGCTCAGCATCCGGTGTATCGACTTGGTCGAGATACCGAGCACCTCGCCGACCTCGACGGCAGTCAAGCCATGCAATCGCATGAACGTGAGAACCGTCACCCAGCGCCCGATGCGACGGCCTCTTGGACCTAACGCTTCGAGCGTGGAGAGGGGGCTGACTCCTGTTCGAGTCGTGATGTGCAAGGCGGCAAGCCCGATCGCGTCGAGCGGTGTCCTTTCAGATTTCATGGCGGTTGTCCTCCCTTGGTGTCGTGTGGACGCGCCAAGGCTTGCCACGATGCTCCTCCGTGACACCTGCCCGATTCTTGAGCAGGTGCCAGTCCGCCGGTCACCTGAGCCATCGCCGTGCCGGGCGGGCCATGGTTCGCTCTGGTTGGACTAGAAGCCTAAGAGCGTGACACGAGAACGAAGCGCTGGAGGAAGCTTCTCGTTGATCGCCGCCACCGCCTCGTGTTCGCGGTACCGTGCCGAGAGATGCGTGAACAAGATGGCCTTGTTCCTGAACAGGTCTGCCCTGCACGCGATCTCATCGAGGTGGACGTGCCCGTTCTTGCGGGCGCTCTCGACGCTCACCCGATCGTCAACAAATGTGACCTCCATGATGAGGATGTCTGCCACCTGTGCCAGCTCGTTCTGCTCGATGAACTCGATGGTGGTGTCTCCGGAGAACACAATTCGTGGGTGCTCGTGCTCCTCGTTTATCGACTCTCCTCGAAGGGCGGCCTCGCGAATCGCCTCGCGACCCGCATCCTTGAGGGCGGGCCTCAGGCGCTTCCTCCGTTCCATGAGCGCATACCCTTGGCTCACCACAGGGTGAAAGGAAGGCAGTGGACGAACGCTCCACCGCGCCCCCAGCGGCATCGACTCTCCAGGATTGAGCGGACAAATGTTGACGGGAATCTCCGATCCATCGAGCGCTCGAAAGGCATCCAGGAGCCGGTTCACGCCAACCTCAACACCCCGGGGAACCACATAAGTGGGAGGCGACATGCTCAACAGGGATCGGGTCGCGGCATGGTGACCGATGCCTCCCATGTGGTCGATGTGGGCGTGCGTGAACAGGACCGTGTGATTTCGCGCGGTTGAGCGGTGACCGTGACCTATGTCAAAGCAAACCTTGAGCGAGGGAATCTCGATGCAGGTCTCCATGCCTGCAACCGAGACTGCCCGGATGTCGGTGCCGTCGAGGGTGAGTGTCTTGGCCATTACTTGATGCGATGACCGCCGAGTTCATTGTTGAAGATCCAGGCCACCACTTCTCCGATCTCCATCGTTGCGCCCATGTAGGTCTGGATCGTCGCCGCAGCGGAACCTGCGGCACGGAGGTCTCGCCGAGCCTCGACCATCGCCGAGAAGCGCTCCTTCCACCGCTTCATGTTGGCAGGACGAAGGTCGATCCAGCCCTTCTTCGCCCACTTGTCGACGTCTCCCCGCTTGGTGAAGCGGATGGAGCTGGAGTGGCCTTTGACCTCGGGGACGTTGATCCGCGGTCCTCTCAGAACGGTCCGGCCATCCGGCATGAGCACGGGGATTCCGATGCTGGGCGCCGTTCGCTGAACGCCCGATGAGTCAAGCACCTCGGCGAGCGCATTCGCCATGGCCTTGGGGCTGAGGCCCTCGTCCAGCACGGCGAGGAAGCCGCCGAGCGCGCTCTTGATGAGGTGAGCCTCGAAGAGAAGCTTCGAGAGCTCCGGCGGACCCAGCCGCCCCAAGGCAATCGAGGGAATGCCGCTGTCCCGCTCCGCAATCTCAAGGTCATGCATGGCGGCGCGCCGAAGAAGACCGGCTTTGTACGAGGGGTTCAGAACGCTGCCGTCGAGGGCAGAGATGATGTCTTGGCCGGTGTTAGCGCCTCGAATCTCGTGGACCACCACCTGCGCGATTTCTTCCGGAGTGATGTACTCCATCTGGCCCATGGCCGTGATCGCAGCGAACTCTCCGGCAGTGAAGACCCCGTTCTCTCCTGTGTCCACGATCGGAACCTCAAGCTTGCCCTGCTTCTGGTAGGACGAGGGGTCCTCCTTCAGCGTCAAGGTGCCCTCGTCATCAAGCTCAAAGGTCTTGGGGTTGAAGAGGTCATCGTTGCCGTGCTTGTCTCGTGCAGGCCGAACCTCGACGCCACGATATCCGATCATCGCCGCTGGCTTGACCTCCTTGACGATGGGCGCATCAGGGGTCCGCGCAAGCAGAAAGAGAAGTCCCGTGTGCCCGAAGGCCGCCTCATTCTTGGCCAACAGCACCTTGGACGGCTTGTCCTCGGAGTGCGTATAAGGAATGTTGAGTCCCATCCCGCCGGTGCCGGTCGTGCCCACCTTGAGGTAGACCTTGGTGGCATACTCGGTGGTCGCCCGGTGCAAGAAGCGCACGTGTCGGATGATCTGAGGGGCCGACTGACTCAGCAACAGCGTCTCGACGTCCTCCACGCTCTTGTTGTCGATGCCTTTGTCTGAGATCCACTCTCTCACGCGTGTCGCACCGTCAAAGACGTCTTGGTAGCTGAGCCCCGTCGCGGTGTTCACGCAGTCCACGATGACGTCGGGGCGGTGTCGCTTGATGAGCTTGGCCAGGTGGTTCTGCTTGTAGGCCGTCTCAAAGTCGTCGTACAAAGCCGCCAGGAGGCGACGCCGGACTTCCGGGTCTCCGCGCAGATCCGCTCTCGAGAGCTTCGCTAGGTCGGAGGGGACGAAGAGGTTGCCGCTCGCGGGGACGAAGGCCACCTGGTTTCCAAACTCCGCCTCGAGCCGACCGACGGCCTCTTCTGCTTCATGCTCGAAGAGGGAGGCAACGATGATGCGAGTGGGCTGAAGACGTCTCACAATGTGTCGGCAGACCTGGAGACCCACCAGACCCGCACCGCCCAAAATCAAGTAGTCCTTGTACATGCGTACTCCTTGGGTCGCGAGACCTAACCCATGGCCTTCAGGCGCGCTGAGAAACCGCCAGGCGAGCCAGGGCGACGATCCGACGGTCGAGCGGCTGGAGGGTATCGTTGATAGACGGAAACCCAAACCCGATGCGCTCGGCATAGATGGTCAGGAGGCCCATGCCGCCTGCCGACATGCGGCCGGTGAGGAGCCGTGTCATGGGTCCCTTCAGGCGCCCTGCATCCAGGCTTCGAATCACGGGCCAGAACCACATGCCCAGGTGCTCGCAGTCGAGTGCGAGCGCCGGCGCCATCCAGTCCGTCAGCTTGCGGACCCAGTCAACGTGAAGCGCTGGCAGAATCTTCTCGCCCGCGGCCCAGACGTCGACCATGAGCGGGTGAACCTCCCCGGGAAACACGTAGGGCAGCTCCTGCGCCGAGAGGGCTCGACGGGCTTCAGCCTCTCGAGCGACGCTTGCGCTCGCGTGGCAACGGGCCGCATGAATCCACTCCGAGATCGCCTCTTGATCCCGTGCTTCACCCTCCATTCGAGCGCAATCCGCTACGCTCCACGGGTATCCGCCGCGCGCCCATCCCACCCGGTCCCGGAGCGCTGCGGGCGCTGGCGCGTCGCAAGGCATGCCCATCAGGACCCGCCGTGTGGGGTCGGTCGTCCTGTCCTCGAGGCGAGCCCGAACCCAGGGAAGGCGGGCGATGAGCCGACACTCCAAATCCGTCTCGACGCGGCCGCCCTGATCCAGCCACGCCTCAATCCGCTCTTGCTCCGTCATGCCACCCCCCGCCATGGCGCCCTCGAGTCGGGATCAATCGCCTCGAGACTTCGCTTGTAGCTCGAGAACTTTCCGCCGGCACGGACGGCCTCATAGACGGCCTCGCCGGCACGCCAGCCCCCCTGCGCAAGCTCCGCCTCGACCCATGCCCAGCGTGCCGATGTCGGCCGGATCTCGGCTCGTCCCTTCAGGCCGCGGGTGAGGGCCTTGAGCCTCCGCTCCACCGGCCGAATCCCAGCGAAGGGTGCGACGTCGAGCGGTGTGTTGCGCTTGGGCACGAAGGGTGCAATGCCGAGTGACACAGGGACAATCTTGGAGAGCTCCGTGGAGAACCGTATCAGCTCATCCATGTCCTCATCCTCCTCGCCCGGCACACCCACCATCATGTAGACCTTCATCACCTTGTAGCGATGCTCCGCGGCCAGCCGAGCACACTGCAGCAGGTGCTCTTCTTTCGTTCCCTTGCTGATCTCCTTTCGAAGGCGCTCCGAGGCGGCATCGGAGGCCACCGTCAGCGTCTTGTAGCCTCCCTCCCTGAGCAAGCGTGCGATGTCGGGCTTTCGAGCCACGCGGTCCGCGCGAAGCGAGCTAATGCCCACGCCTCTCCCGCTCGAGACCAGGGTCTCCAGCAGACCGATGAGTTGAGGGTGATCGGAGATGGCCGCACCAACGAGCCCAACCCGAGCGGCGTCTTCCGGCACAAACGACATGATTCGATCCGGCGTCACCAGGCGCATGCCACCGTTTGTTGAGCGCCTCATCACACAGAAGGAGCACATGCGGTGGCAGCCTCGCTCTCCCTCGATCAAGAACATGTCTGACAGCTCGGCTTCGGGGGCCATAATGGGCGCAAAGGCCGGGAGGCGTGCATCGGAAGCCTTCGCCACCTCCGGCAGTCGCTCACCGTGCAGATCAGGCACGTAGGCACCGTCCAGCTGAGCCACCTGATCGAGCCAAGCGGGTCCATCGGTGTGCACAGCCGCATCGAAGGCCGGCAACAACACGTCCTCGGCCTCCCCGAGAAGCATGGCGTCCACAAATGGCGCCGCAGGAAGTGGATTCGAGAAGGTCAGCGGGCCGCCCATGATGATCCGGGGGTGATGCGGGCCGCGATCGCGTCGAAGCGGCGGTATGCCAGCCAGCTGCAGCGCCTCGATGAGCCCGGCCAGCTCCAGCTCATAGGCCAGGCTGATACCAATGGTCGGAAACTGTCCCACCGGCCGCTCCGTCTCGTAGGTATACAGCGGCACCTTGTCTCGCTTGTGCGCGTCGACATCGTCAGGCAGAAATGCTCGCTCCACCTGGTGACCTGCTTCCCGAAGCAGCTTGAGGACCCACTGGAACCCCACCGAGCTCATCCCTGCCCGATAGGGGCTAGGGTAGAGCAGTACAATCGGTGCCCCGCCTTGCGAGAACACATTGCCGCGCTCCGCGCGAACGCGCGCTCGAATCACCTGTCGTTGTTTGTGCGCCTGTGCCACTGCCCGAGACTACCTCCCCGGAAGCCTGACAGCGAGGCTTTGTGACCCAACGGCTCCGATTTGCGTAGACTGACGCCGTATGCGAGCGCTGCTGAAATGCTTTTTCGTCGTCTCCTCCGTCGGTCTCGGTGCTGGGGGTTCGCTCCGTGCCCTGGGACAGGACGTCCTTCCTGTCGACGCGACAGCAGAGGCTTCCGAAGCGCGATCTGCGGGGGCACCTGAGCAAGGACCGAGCGCCTTCCCCGATAGAATCCGCCGAATCAAGCTTGGGGATGCGGACTCCGCAAAAGAGGCACAGGCACGGCGGGCCGCACGGGCGGACGAGCTGAAGGCCCTCGCCTCTAAGCTCACCTCAGCCACAGGCCTGCCCCCCGGCTCATCCGAGCGTCGAGCACAAATTGCGCAGACGGCCAACGGGCTGAAGAACCTGATTGAGCGCATACGGGATGACCGCAAGCAGGCGATCTCCGCACATCGACAGGCCGAGAACGCGCTGGCGGAGGTCCAAGATGAACTCCAAGCCATGCCAACAGAGGACCCCTGGCTGATCGAGCAACAACAAGAATTTTTACGCGCACACCAGGGCCGTACGGAGGCCATGCTCGCCGAAGTTGATGGTGCTTCACAGAATCTCGCCGCCGCTCGCTCTCTCCAGCGTCGCGCTCGAGACCTCGGCGCAGCGAGCCCTGGCGCCGACTCGCTCCAACTCTCTGACCTCAAGGACGAGCTCAGCTCCATCCCGATCGACATCGCCTCCGCCTGGCGAGGTCAGGTTCAGAAGTGGCTTCGCGCTCCTGCGGAGCTCGATCAAGTGCAAGCTCTCGGCGGACTCTTCTTCTCGCTGATGCAGCTGGCTCTCCTGCTCATCTTCGGCCTGTGGCTGCATGGTCGAGTGCCGTCTTGGACTGCGCTGCTGTTTCAGAGCACCGAGCGAGAGGATGAGGCCTCATCGTGGACCCGTCGTCGCGATCTGCCTCGATGGGTGGTGCCCGGCGATCTTGTGGGGCTGCGCAGTCCGCTCGGCGAGCTGGTTCAAGACATCATCGTCGCCGCCTTCGGCTTGCTTCTACTGACCTGGTTCCAAGAGCGTGCTCCGCCGCTGGCCTGGGTTGCGCTCATCTTCGTCTGCGGCTCGGCCGTGCGAATTGGTAAGGGGATCACCAGCCTCGCGCTGATCACCCCCGATGAGGCTCGGCCGGCCCTGCGCGTCGTTGACGCATCGGTACGCGATGGGGTGCGGTGGGTCGTCCACGTCTTCGGCTTTCTAGCGGCCTTTCAGGTCCTCGCCCAAGCGTTGTTGGTCGACATCCTCGGCGCGGAAGTCCTGGGCCAACTCTTTCGCCGGATCATCCAAGGGTTCGCCGTGATCGCAACCCTCGGGGGACTCCTTCGCTGGAGTCGAGCCCTGCAGAAGGTCGTGGCCGATGGAGGTGAAGACAGCAGCTTGGCACGTTGGATCCTGATCGCGGCGCCCAGCCGACCCCGCACGGTCATCACGAGCGTGCTGGCCATCGGGCTCATCGCGACACGGGCAGCGGCTGCATTGCTCCACCAGATGATTGAGTCCCGAGCAGGCCTCTCCTGGCTCGGTGCCTTCCTTGCTCGGCGCGAGCTCCGCTCCGACACGACACGAGCCCGGGCCCCGATCCCTGTCAGCGTGCAGAGCCAGATAGAGGATGACTCGCTCCAGCACCTCATCCAGGACGGTCCCCTCAAGCAGGCTCAATCGCTCATCAGCGCATGGGGAGCGGATCGACGCCGAGGCCTCCTGGCCATCACTGGCGATCGTGGGACTGGAAAGCATGTCCTCATGCAGCGGCTCCTCGATTCCTTCGAGGGTCGGGTCGTACACGCTCATGCCCCCTTCGGCCACACCTCCGAGGAGCAGGCTCTCGCCTGGCTCATTCGCGACCTCGAGCTGAGCGCAAGTCCGAACATCGAGTCTGTGGTGACGTCGCTACGCAGTCAGCCGAGCGCACTCATCCTGATCTCCGACATTCACCGCCTCTTCCTCCGCGCGGTCGGGCACTACCGAGGCATCGATGCCGTCCTGGACGTCATGCAGGCCACCGCCGATCACCACTTCTGGGTCGCCAGCGTGCATCAGCCCGCTTGGTCATTCCTCGAAGGCATGGATGATGTGGGGCATGTGAGCATCTTTCAGAGGCGGATAAAGCTGGGAAACATAACGGCACCCGACATGTCTGCATGGCTGCACACCCGGATGACCCAAGTCCAGATCCGCACGGACTTCGGAAGCCTCCTCCCACACCAGAGCGCGGGTGCTGACCGATTGCGCCGCCTCGAGCGTGCCGAGCGCGCCTTCTGGCGGCTGATGGTCGACGTCTCTCAGGGCAATCCATCGGTGGCCATGCACACATGGGTCAGGAGCCTCGATGCAAAGGAGCATCCCAACGAGGTCTGTGTGGGGGTACCCGACACCGCCGATGCAAGCCAGCTTGATGCGCTGTCTGATGCTGAGTTGTTTGCCCTGACGGCCATCATTCTCCACGATCAAATCAACGTGCAGGAGCTGGCTACCGTCCTCAATCAGAGCGAGGAGCGCGTTCGGGCCTTGTGCCGAGGCCTCGAGCAAGGTGACCTCATCGAACCCGACAAGACCGACCGGTACAGAGTGAGCCTGCGCTGGCTTCCGGCCACTGAGCGCCACCTTCGACGGCGAAGCTTCCTCCACAAGGACTGATTCATGGACTCCCCCACCAATCTGCTGCAATTCGTTGTCTGGGACCGCCTGCCCTTCGCGCTCGCGGTGGTCATGATCGCCTTCATCGGTGGGCGGATTGCGGCCCGCTCTCTGGATGCACTGGGCGAGCGCATCAACGAACGACGACTGCTCCTCAAGCAAGTCAGCGCCATCACTCGATTCCTCGTCCTCATCATCGCCACCATCTTGGTGGCCTCATCGCTCTTCTCATTCTCATCTGAGGCGCTCCTTGCCGTCGGTGGATCGGCCGCCGTCGCCATCGGATTTGCGTTCAAGGACCTCCTGGCCTCTCTGATGGCCGGCATCATCCTGCTGTTCGACCGCCCCTTTCAAGTCGGGGACCGGATTGCCTTCGGCGACACCTATGGCGAGGTCGTCGAGATCGGTCTTCGAGCCGTGAGGGTGCAGACACTCGACGACAACCTCGTGTCGATTCCAAATCACCGGTTCCTTAACGACAGTGTCGCTTCAGCCAACGCCGGAGAGCTACATCAAATGTGCGTCTTTCCCTTCTGGATCGGCTGCAACGAGGACCTCACTGCAGCCAAGCGGATCGTGTACGAGGCCACCGCCTCCAGTCGCTACGTCTTCATCGACAAGCCGATCACCGTGAGCGTTCGAGAGGGCCCTGTGCCCAACGGAGCGGAGCGCTTCGCCATTGAGCTGAAGGTCAAGGCGTATGTCTTTGATGGCCGATACGAGACCGCCTTCGGTACCGACGTCACCGAGCGAGTGCGGGCCGCGTTCACGGCATCAGGGGTGAGGACCGCCGGCGCGATCGAGTGGTCAGCGATTCGCTGATCATCCGTTGGCGCGCTCAAACTCCGCCATGAAGCCCACGAGAGCGTCCACCGACTCCGGCGGGCACGCGTTGTAGATGCTCGCGCGAAGGCCACCCACCGATCGGTGCCCCTTGAGCCCCTTGAGTCCAGCCTCATCCGCCTCAGAGACAAACTTCGCATCAAGCTCTGCGCTGGGGGTCCGGAAGGTGACATTCATCATCGAGCGATCGGCCAGAGCCGCATGACCTGCATAGAATCCAGTCCTGTCGATCTCTCCATAGAGGGCATCGGCCTTGGCCTGGTTTCTCGCGGCCACCGCCTCCAGCCCTCCCAGATCCTCGACCCACGCCAGGACGCGCTCGAGCGCGTAGATGCCAAAGGTGTTGGGGGTGTTGAAGAGGCCGCGCTTCGCCACCTGCAGGCGGTAGTCGAGCATGGGGTTGAGGCCGCCGGGGGACTTCTCCTGAGCCCACGGACTCAAGATCACCGCCGTGACACCGCTGGGACCCAAGTTCTTCTGTGCGCCCGCGTAGATCAACGCGTGAGCGGAGACATCAATGGGACGGCTGGCAATGTCGGAGCTCATATCCGCGACCAGCGGCACACCGCGACTGTCCGGGTGGCGCCTGAACTGCGTGCCATAGATGGTGTTGTTGGTGGTATACGCCAAGTAGGTGGCCTGAGGGTCAACCTCCACCGAGGTCGGCAGACGATCGAAGCGGGTCGATTCGCCCGTCCAAGCCACGCGACCCGCTCTCACCCGCTGTGCTTCCTCCAGCGCGTTCCGTGCCCACGTTCCCGTGACCACAAAATCGGCCGACTCTCCCTCGGCGAGGAGGTTCATCGCGGTCATCAAAAATTGCAGGCTTGCACCGCCCTGCAGGAACAAGACCGCGTAG
>CAZKOI010000084.1:0-11563 GCA_964554315.1 uncultured Enterobacterales bacterium
GAGGAGGCACCCAGTCAACAGCATCCCCGGACGCCAAGGTCGGAGCACTGGTCAAGAGGGTGCCGTCATCCAACTCAAGGGTGAAGATAACCCACACGTCATCGCCATCCGGATCTGCGGGTGAGAGGGCTTCAAGAGCGAGGGTATCCACGGATTCCTCGTCGAGCGGCGAGCTCGGTACCGGCACGCCTGGCGGCTCATTCTCGAGGTTCACGAAGAACGATGCGGGCGCCATCGCCGCGCCTGCCGTGTAGGCATCCTCAGCCCGAGCCGACCAGTAGTACCAGGTGTTCTCCTCTAGCGGCACGTCGATCAGCCAACCGGTCGTCTCGCCATCCGGTGATCCAGCGAGGCCCTCCACGCTCGTCACCACCGTCTCGAGGGAAGCGTCGCGAGCCACGAGCATGCTGTGCGTCAGCACCTGACCGAGCGGTGCAGCGGCGTCATTCACGACCAAGACTGCAGGCAGCGTGTTGAGCTCCGCGCCGTCCTCTGGCAGATGCGGTGAGGGGGTTCCGGGCCCTTCGTAGACCTCGGGATCTGTTCCCTCGGCAAACTCATCAGCGGCGGTTCGGCCGTCGCCATCGGCGTCCGTGCTCCCGTCGGTCGCATCGTCTGGATCGAGGCCCCAGGACACCTCCACCGAATCAGGAATGCCATCGCCGTCACTGTCCGTGTCCACACAGTCCGGAATGTCGTCTGCGTCCACATCGGAGAACCCATCCGCCAGAGACCCGTCGCAGTCGCTGTCCGTCAGATCACACCATTCTTCAGCGCCCGGGTAGATGCTTGAATCCCCATCGTTGCAGTCGGTGGTGTAGTCGACCCCATCTCCATCTCGGTCGGTGTCGATGCAGTCGGGCAGACCGTCTCCGTCCATATCGCTGAAGTCATCCGCGAGGTCACCGTCACAGTCGCTGTCCACCGCATCACACCCCTCGAAGGCACCCGGATAGATGCTCGAGTCCTCGTCGTCACAGTCCTCGTCCGAACGAACGCCATCGCCATCACCATCGGGCCACTGCACCTCGAGGTCGAAGGCCAGCTCCCCCGTGTCCACACCATCTGAGACGGTAAGCGTGATCTCGTGCACGCCGACGTCCCCCATTCCTGGCGTCCAGCTCAACGCCCCAGAGGCCCCGTCAATTGCCATGCCCCCGGGGCCATCGAAGGTCCAACTGTGGACGTCCAAGACCCCGGGGTCAGTGACGCTCGGAACAAAGGAATAGGCATCGCCCGCATCCACGCTGGCCGCGGGTGCACCCGTGATGACCGGGGCGACGTTGACCACCTCCACCACGTCTGGACAAGCAGCGACGGTGCTGGCGCCGTCGTCATCACTCACGGCAGCCTCAATGATGAAGCTGCCTTCTTGCGCGAACACCATCTCCATGCTCATGCCCGCACCCGCGACCTCTCCGTCTCGCCACCAGGTCGCGGTGAGCTCATCGTCCTCTTCCGGATCCACGGCCTCGACGGAGAAGACCAGGGTGTCTCCCTCCGCGCCGCTTGCCGGGCAGTCGATCGTCGTAACCTCGGGCGCGGCATTCTCGACGGTGAGGGTGGTGATGCCCGTCGCCGACAGGCCGTTCTCGTCGACCACGGTGAGCAACAACTCGACCGTGAGCGGACCATCGATGCCATCGGTATCCAGCGAGAGGGTCTCACCCGAACCGAGCATGGGTAGGCCATCAACCTCCCATGTAAACGACGCCAGAGCAGCATCCGCCCGCCCCCGTGAGCCGCTGCCGTCGACGAGGACGCTTTCCCCGGCCGTCACGACGTACGGTCCTCCTGGATCCACCCGGGGCGGACCTTGTCCTGCCCAGAGAGCGGAGTTGTTGAGCATCGAGGCGACCACACCATCATCCCAGTCCGTCTGGTTGCTGGCCGATCGCGAGTTGCCCCAGAGCGCCCACTGCACGCCGTGTCCGTCGCCCTCTTCATAGGCCGCTGCACCGACATAGCGCTCAGACCACCCAGGGTTGATCTCAAATGTGGTGAGGCCAAATTCGGGCGAAGAGGACCGAATCTCGCCACCGGCCACATCGAGCCAGGCCTCGCCGTCGAAGCCCTCCGCCATCGGGTGATCCGCTTCAGCGGGGCGATAGTCGCCGGCCGCATTGACCCACCAGGAGCGAATCGGGATCAGCGGACCCAGCGAACCATGATATCCCGCAAGGTAGTTGAAACCATTCTGCCCAAAGAGCACGATGCCGCCGCCGCCCAGCACATACTCATGGAGCGCCCACTGTCCGGCATCGGGCATCGAGAAAACGGCAGCGTCTTCACCGTCCGTCCAAATGACGGCATCGAAGTCGGAGAGGTTTACTTCGGTCCCGGTGAACTCATACTCGAGAAAGCCGAGATCCGAGGATGACGTGACGCTGTGACCGAAAGACTCCAGCGCCGCCGCAATGTCTGCAGTCTCTGGCGCACCGTCGTCGATGAGCAAGAAGGGCGCCGCAGTCGCAGTCAAGACAAGGCTGGTCAGCAAAAACATGGTTCACCTATCGCTGTTTCACCCAATGTATCCGGCCGCTGCCCGCCCCGAAAGGTGACGGAATGCAGGGGAGTCAGTAGGATGAGGGCGTGAAGAGAACTGGACTGCTGCTGACCCTCCTGCTCGTCGCGGCTGTCGGCCTCGCCAGTCGCGTGGCGGTGATTGCGGGGGAGGATATGGCGCCCTCGCTGATGCCGGGAGACCTGGTGTTTATACTCCCGAGCCAAGCCATGGTACCCGGTGATGTCGTCGTCCTGAGCGATCCGCTCGATCCGAGCCGCAAGATTGTTCGCCGAGTTCTTGCCGTGGCGGGCCAGACGATCACCACTGCCGAGACCCACATCAAGGTCGACAAGCGCCGACTTCGCGCTGCAGCCATGGGTGACATGGGCCCCCACATGGTCACCAAGGAAACCCTTTGGGCGAAGCGACCCGCCGTGGGCGCATCCTGGCTGACCCGCATTCAGGCCGATCCGCCGAGCCAGTGGTCTGCAGGGCCCATCGAAATTCCCGACCGCCACGTCTTTCTGATGGCGGACGACCGCGACCACACCCTCGACTCTCGTTGGTGGGGGCCTCTTCCCGTCGAGCGTATCGAGGGCATCGTTCGCGCCCGCTGGGGCGATGCTCACACGTGGCGGCCCCGATGGGAAATTCTCGCCGGAACCGCACCGCTCGGTGCATAATCAGTACTCGAGGTCCTCATGCACACCCCCATCAGCGTCATGGCTTACCTGCTCGCCGCCTGTACCTTTCCCATCAAGAATGACCGAATCGATACAGCGGCCGAGGAGGTCATCACTGACTTTGGTGAGATCGACGTGATCGATATTGACACCTGCGACGCAGACAACCTCATCACCTTTACGGAGGTGCGCGTCGGCGGGGAGACAGTGGAGACCTTGGCACCCGGACAAAATGCCCAGGTCTGGGCCGTGGTTGGCAACCAATGTAAGAATGAGATCCTGTTCGCCACCGAGACGGGATGCTTGGTGGAAGGCTGGTCCGTCAACCTCAGCAGCGGTGGGTCAGCCAGCGGCGCGTTCATCTGCGATCCTGACGCCGTGGACCGCACCCTCCGCAGCGGACAGACGCTACAAAGAATGGTCGCACCGCTAAACGACCTCCCCCTCGGGATCTACACCGGGACTGTCAACTTTAGCTTGGTCTCCTCCGGCGGAGAGATCGTGACCGAGGCCTTCACCGTATCGGTGAGTGGTATCTAGGCGGAGAGCGCGGCCAGCTGACGGCTCACCGCAGCCGCCTCCTCCATACGCCCAAGCTGCACCCAGTGAGTTCGGGCGAACTCCAAGCTCTCGCGACCCTGGGCAATCATGTCGCGAGCCACGAGCACCTCTCCACCCTTCTGTGCGGCGCGAGCGATGTCGATATCGGCAAACCGCGTCTGCAGAATGAGGTCGCGACCCGCGTCGAAGCAGGCTCGCCATTCTCGCATGGCCATGACCTGCGCATGAACGTAGGCCAAGAAGAGAAGCGTCGCGCCTTCCACGCCGGGGAGGCGGGATGCGCGAAGCGCCTGTTGGCATTGCTCCAGCTGAAAGCGAGCCTCGACCGGCCGACCCGTCTCTGCGTAGATGATCCCCAGGTTGAGGCCAGCGATGTAGAACCGATTGTCGCCGATTGCATCCATCAATCGAAGCGCCTCTCGATAGCCTGCCTCGGCCTGAGCCAAGTCCCCAGTGAATCGATCGAGTTCGGCCAGGTCATTTAGGCTGCGGGACTGCGCACGCTTGCGTCCCTTGCTTCGGTAATACTCCAAGCTGGCCGTGAGGTGCTCTCGTGCCTTGCCCAGGTCTCCCTGTCGCCGGTAGACGGAGGCGAGATTTTGTCGGACTTGGTAGACCTGATCCTCGTCGCTCATCTTGTTCGCCGCATCCAGAGCACCCTCATAGAATCGCGCGGCAAGCATCGGACTACCGTAGGCAATCTCGAGCGTACCCAACTGCTGCATCGCTTGAGACGCGATGTTCGGGTCATCCTTTGCGCACTTCAGCGCATGGTTCAAGCAACGACGTGCCTCTTCATGCTCCGCCATGAGGCGGTGAACGGTGCCCTTCTTCAGCCAAGCCCTTGCGCGGAGATTCTCTGCCCCTGGGGCGTCCTCAGTGGTGGCCAGCGCCTTGTCCACAAACTCCATGACAGCTGGGAATTCGCGTCGCCTCGACAAGAAATGCCCCTTGAGCAGCCAACCCTCCGCCCAGAGCAGATCCGTCTGGGGCACGGCGAGGTGTTGCAGCGCGCGCTCGCGCATCACCACGAGATCCCAGCCCGCAGCAAGGTTGCCTGCAAAGAGAGACTGTCTGGCTCCCTCCAGCAGCGCCGAGACCGCGGCGTCATATTCGCCCGCTTCGAACAGGTGACGCCCCAGTCTTGGGCCCCGTTGCTCCCGCCTGAGGAGCATGGTGGCGACAGCCTGGTGATGGGATGGTCGGTTCCCCTCAAACTCCGCCGCCCGCTTGAGCGACTGACAGACCATGGCATGGGAGAAGCTCCACTGGCCCGCTCTAGCGCCCACACGAGCAAGATGCGCATCCGTGAGTCGCTCGACCAGGTCCAAGTCTGGGCTAAGGCCGAGCACTTGGCAGGCCTCAATCCATTCCCCTTCGTCGACGTCCAGCCCCAGTTCGGCTGCGACCTGAAGCGAGCGGGTGTCGCGGTCAGCGGGAAGTGCTGCCCCGAGCCGTCGCTCCCACATCGCCTGCATGTCGGAGGGAAACTCCGGGCGCTGCCCCGGTCGGAGCTTGAAGCCGTCAGACCCATGAACCAAGATGTCCTTCTGAATCCAATCTTCGACCAGCTGCACCGCAAACTGCGGGTTTCCACCGCTCCGCCGCTCAACGAGTGCTGCCAGCGAGGGGTCGAGGCCCAGCAGCGTCCTCACCAGTGTGGCCCGGTGCTCCATGGGCAGCGGGCCAATATCGAGCGTCGTCACGCGGGCCTTCTGCTTGAATTCGGTGAGCCGCCTGCGAATATCATCCGCGATGGTCACGGTATTCACGCCAAGCATGATCAAGAGAGGGTGGTGATTGGTTTGCTCGGCCATCAACGTCTCGGCAAACCGAAGCGCATCATGGCTGTAGTGAGCATCATCCAGGACGAGGACCAACGGCCTCAAGAGGCTGAACCGGTGCAAGATACGGCGCGCGACCGTGAACCGAATCTCGTTTCTTTCCTCCATCTGCTCCGAGCCGAAGCGCTCGCCAGGGAAGGGGCCTAGGACCGTCAGCAGGGCGTCGACCTCGGTGTCATCACAGTGTCCAAGGACACTCAGTGCACTGCGAATCTGAGCTTCGGTTTCCTTCCGACCCAGGCCGCCGCAACCAAGAAGCGCGCTCAACATCGGCACAAGCGGGTCCTTGGCCGCTAGCCGCTGAAAGTTCGCCTTGAGAACGATGGAGGCGCCGACTTCATAGCTTCTCCGAGCAAGCCAGTGAGCGAGGTGCGACTTTCCGACCCCGTCTGCCCCCTCCAGAACGACCGCACGCGTTTGCTGCTTGCTTCGACAATCCTTCAGCTCCTGCCACAAGAGGCTCTGCTCATGGTCACGCCCGACGACGGGGAAGATTCGAAAGCCGAACATGCCCAAGCCTGTTCCGATGAGGTGCGGAATGGGTCGGGGGGGGTGTTCTTCGCGCCAATCTTCGGGAACGGGGGGCAGCTCGACGCGATCCGCCCAGAGCATGGATCGCTCAACCGCAGGCATCCCGCTGAGGCTAGCCTCATCACGCTTGCCTGAGAACTCTCGCACCGACATCACGCGGGTGTCCTCAAGGGTCATGGATTCGGTACGTACCGAGTCGATCGAAATCTCTTCCGTCGTGGTGTCTCGTGCGAAGACGGGCTCCATCGTGAGGGTACCGCGCTGTTCCTCAGGGGCAAGTCTCGCTAGAGCATGCGCCGCGTCCGCGGCCCGAACAAAGCGCTGATCGGGTACCTTTCGGAGCAGCTGGTTCACCCACTCCTCGAAGCCATGAGGTACCGGTGTCATCGCCACAAGTTCGGGCACCGGATCGTTCAAGTGTGCATCGAGTGTCTCCTCAACAGAGGCCCTGACAAAGGGCGGGCGCCCGCTGACCAAGCTCCACGCGAGACACCCAAGGGCATACATATCCGTCCAGGGCCCAATCTCATTCGCAAGCTGCTGAATCTGCTCGGGCGCCATGTAGGTTGGCGTCCCCGCGTTTAGTATGGCCCCACCGTCCGTGTCTCCTGCTCGGGCCAGGCCGAAGTCCGTCAGGACAACGCCGCCGCTGTCTCTCCTCAAGAGCACATTGCCGGGCTTCAAGTCCCGGTGCACCACCCCTCGCGCGTGCGCGTGCGCGAGGCCATCCATTAGGCGCATCAGCGTCCGCCAGGCCTGGTCCCAGGTCATGTGTCCGCAGTGCCGGGAGAGAGTTCCTCCCTCCGCCCACTCCATCACCAAGTATGGGCTGCCGCCAATCAGGCCCAGCTCGGACAGACCCTCGGGAACCTCTCCGTGGTCGTAGACCCGAACGATGGCGGGGTGGTCGAGCGCGGCCACCTTCTGAACCTCGTTCTTCAGGCAGCTTCGATAGAGCGGATCGCGAGCGCCTTCCTCCGTGAGAAACTTTATCGCGACCGGAATGTGTTGTTCCGTGTGATGGCCCCGCCAGACGACACCCATGCCGGCCTGGCCGATCACGCTCTCGAGGCGAAAAGGACCTACCTGTGGCATCGATGTGGGGGACTCGGAGTGCATGGCGTGGCGATCGTAAGGCCAAACCCGCGTCAGCCGGGGATTGGCTGACAAGGGTCGCGGTGTTTCCCCTGATCGGAAGAATCGGCCTTGGGCATTACCCATTGCGATCCACTTTTTTCAGCTTGCGATCCACTTTTTTCAGCGTTAGCTTCTCGGAGCCTTTTTGAAAGTGATATTCAATTTCATGAACCGCGTGGTCATCCCCCTGAAACGTCACCCGTCAGCCCTGCTGTTGGGGTGCGTCTTCGCTCTACAGAACGCCTGTGGAGGCCCGACGGCTGGAGAGGAGGGCGCGACCACCACCGCTGAGACCGGAGTCTACGCTTTTGAGAGTCGCTTTGACCCCGGCGTCGAGTCGGCGGCGTACCGTGGCCAGATTCTTCGGCACGTCCTCATCCAAGAGATGAAGGGGTACTTGTCTTCGCTGACCTCGCGCATCGATGCCGGCTATACGCCTGCACCGGGAGAGGTCGAGACGGACCTGCTCTTCTACCTCGACACAGTCGCTGACGTGGGTGACCTGGTCGAGCTCGAGAGCGTGGCCCCTGACGCCGAGCAGGTCACATTCGGCGACCTGAGCTCGGGCAAGAACTTGCTCGAGAAGTTGGCTGGGAATGACCCCCTCACCGACCACCGTGACTGGTCGTCTAGTTTCGATGGTTGGGTGGGTCCTGCGACCACGTCGCCCGAGCAGCTTGTGCGTTTGTGGTTTGCAGAAATCGACGAAGCCTCGGTGAAGAGGGCATCCGGTGAGGCCCCTACTTCAGCGGTCTACCTGACGCCTGACGGCATCGATCGCCAGCAACTCCTCGAGAAGTTCCTTACCGGAGCAGTCACCTTTGCTCAGGGCACCGACGACTACCTTGACTGGCAGACTGAGGCCAAGGGGCTCTTGTCCGACAACATCGACCGTGCCGATGAAGGCCATCCCTACACAGACCTTGAGCATGCCTGGGACGAGGGCTTCGGATACTTCGGCGCCAACCGCTCATACAGCACCATGTCGGATGAGGACATCGTTAGCCTCGGTGGACTGGACTTCAACCAGGATGGCGTCTTCGATCTCTGCAGTGAGTGGATCTGGGGTGCAGCAAAGAACGCCGCCAGGCGTGACCTGGGATCCGTGGTGGAGACCGACCTGTCCCAGCAAGCCTTCACCGCGTTCTGGGGGGGCCGTCAGCTGATCTCAGACCTGAGCGGTAACCCCTCCGCCTCGCAGCTGGATTCGCTCAAGGGCTTCGCCCGTACCGCAACGAGCAGCTGGGAGATGAGCATCTCAGCTACGGTGGTCCACTACATCAATGCCACTCTCGTTGACCTGGAGGCGGCTAAGGCCGGAATGGCCGACGGGGAGGATCGCGGATTTACGCTCGAGGCCTATGCAAAACACTGGAGCGAAGCGAAGGGCTTCGCGCTGTGGTTTCAGTTCAATCCGCACTCGCCCATGGACCGAGATACTTTCGTCGACCTTCATGATCTTCTGGGCTCCCAGCCCGGGTGGGCGCCCGACACAGACGGCTCCGACATCGATGAAGCGGTGCTTGACCTGCTGTCGGCCCGCGACTTGCTCTGTGAGGTCTACGCCTTCGAGGAGTCCAACTGTGCAAGCTGGTAGACCCATGCGTCTCACCCCAACCGCGGGTGAGGCGTCGACCCCTCAGGGGCACTCATGAAGAGGCAAAGACGTACGTGGGCGGCTCTTGCCGCGGCCGGTGTCGTCGCCACGTCGATCCAGGCCGGATGCGGACCCGATGCCGCACAGTCCGAAGACTTGCCCGCATACATTCGAGATGCGCTGGGCCAGATTCTGGCGGATACCTGGCCTGAGGTGATGCAGTCGCACCTCAGTGATGCGCTGAGAGCAGCCGATGACCTCGCAGAAGCGACCGCTGCGCTCGACGCCGACCCGTCTTCTGCTCGCTCACTGACCGATGCACGAAACGCCTGGGAAGACGCACTCGCGGTATGGCAGCGCCTCGAGGTCATGCAGATCGGGCCCATGGCCAGCTCCCTCACCGCAGTGGGCGGCCTCGATCTTCGCGATGCTGTCTACAGCTGGCCGCTCACCAACCGCTGTCTTGTTGACCAGAGAACGCTCCGACGTGACTTTTCGTCGGAGAGCTTCTTCGACGATGTGCTGGTGAATTCCACCGGGTTTGACGCGCTGGAGACCCTCCTCTTCTCCGACCCCGCTAGCCACGCCTGCCCCTCTCAAGTGATCAGCGACGCTCAATGGAGTGACCTCGGGGTCTCGGGCATCGAAGAGGCCCGGGCCGAGTATGCGGCCGTCCTCGCTCGGAGGATTGCCAGCGATGTTGACGACGTCGCCGACCTCTGGGCGAGCGAGTTCGCGACCAGTCTGGCCAAGCCGGGCACCGCAGACTCTTTGTTCACGGACGAGCTCTCCGCCGCGAATGCCCTCTTTGATGCACTGTTCTACCTCGAGACCCACGTCAAAGACCAGAAGCTTGGGTGGGCACTAGGGACAACGACGTGCGGAGAAGATGACTGCTCCAGCAAGCTCGAGTCGCCCATCGCGGGGCGCTCAAGCGCCTGGATTAGTGAGAACCTGTCGGGGTTCCGTGCGCTCTTCACGGGCGGCAACGGAATGGGCCTCCACGACCTCTTGATCATCGTAGAAGAACCCGAATTGGCCGACCGGGTTCTGGATGCACTTGACGCCGCCGATGGCGCCGTCGCCGCGCTAGATGGCCCGCTCGATCAAGTCGATACGACCTCGCTCGAGGAAGCCCATGCGGCCATCAAGGCCGTCACCGACCTGCTGCGAACGGATGTAGCGACCGTGCTCATGCTTCAGGTTCCATCGGAAGCGGCCGGTGATAATGATTGAAGCATCGCTTCGCGTCGTGGCCGAGGTGCTTGAGCCGTTGACGGATCCCGGCAGCCGAACGTTCGCTCCTAGCGTCCTGTTCGCGGCTCTGCTGGCCCTGCTTCTTCACCACCGCCGAGGGCAGTCGGGTGGCTGGCGTGCGGCCTTGGGAGTGGGGCTGTGGCGCCACGCCTCCTCAATCCTCGACGCTCAACTCTTCATCGCACGCCAGCTGCTGAAGGTCATCGGGCTCATTCCGGTCGTTGGCGGCGCATGGGTTCTCGCGGTGAAGGTCGCCACTCACCTGGACCACTGGCTTGGCGTTCCCATGATCGTCACGGTCCCGGGGTGGCTCTTGACGCTTGGATACACGGCGGTGCTCTTCGTGGTGTGGGACCTGAGCCGCTTCATCACGCACCTGGCCCTGCACAAGGTCGACGTGCTGTGGGCGTTTCACCAAGTCCATCACTCCGGCGAGGTCTTGACACCCCTGACCTTTCACCGCACCCACCCTGTGGAGAGCCTCCTCTACGCACTCCGAGGCACAGTGACAACGGGCCTCATGGCAGGCGTGGCATTCTGGGCCTTCCGCGGACGCGCGGCGGAGCTCACCATCATGGGCGTCCATGGCCTGGGCTTCCTGTGCTCAGTCCTGACCGGAAACCTTCGGCACAGCCACGTATGGGTCGCGTTTCCCGCCAGCGTCGAGCGGTGGCTAATGTCGCCCGCGCAGCACCAACTTCACCACAGCAGCGACCCTCGCCATGCCGGCAAAAACCTCGGGACCTGGCTCTCCATCTGGGACCGAGGCTTGGGCACCCTGGCCTTGAGTCCATCCGATCCCGTCGGGTCCTTCGGGCTCGACACCCCGAACCACAACCCCCACGACCTCTGGTCAGCGCTCAGTGCACCCTTCGTGGACGCGGTTCAGATGCTTCGACCGACCCGGCTGGTCTCAGCGGGCGTGACCCTTGCTTTGCTTGCTTGGGGTGGGCTGGCCGATGCGGCAGACAACGAATCGGACGCCGACGGCTCGATGATTGTCACGGCGGAGGCGGGAGCGCCGAGAGTCGCGGGAGCCGCCCATGTGATCGATGAGGAGACACTCGAGCGGCATGAGTACACGGATATCCATCAGATCCTAGCGACGGTGCCCGGCGTCTACCTCAGAGACGAAGACGGGTTTGGGCTGCGCCCGAACATCGGCCTGCGAGGGGGAAACTCTGACCGGAGCGCGAAGATCACGCTGCTCGAGGACGGGGTTCCGCTCGCGCCGGCACCGTACGCCGCACCGGCGGCCTACTACTTTCCGATCGCGTCCCGCCTCGTGGGTGTTGAAGTCATCAAGGGCGCCGCTGCTATTCGGCACGGACCTCAGACGATCGGCGGTGCCGTCAACTTGATGACTCGCCGCGTGCCCTCGCGTGGAACCATCGCCGAGATCGACACGGCCTACGGGGCTTTTAGGTCTGTCAAGGCCCACGGCTAC